>NZ_JBFBGK010000020.1:0-94735 GCF_040684615.1 Streptomyces sp. NPDC089919 | reverse complement strand
CGGCCGGGCTGGCCGACGCCGCCGACCGGCTCGCGGCCCGGACCCTGGCCGAGGACCCCGCGTACGCCGCCCTGCTCGGCCACGACGAACTCCGTGACCGCATCCACGGCAACCTCCGCCAGGCACTGGCCGGTATGACCGCGCTGGCCCGGGGACTGCCGGTCGAGCTCTCCGACGCCGCCACCACCGGGGCGCTGCGCGCCGAACAAGGCCTCCCCTTGGCCTCCT
Organism: Streptomyces sp. NPDC089919; assembly: GCF_040684615.1. NCBI lineage: Bacteria > Bacillati > Actinomycetota > Actinomycetes > Kitasatosporales > Streptomycetaceae > Streptomyces > Streptomyces sp. NPDC089919. The sequence continues at coordinate 94,507 of NZ_JBFBGK010000020.1, read as the reverse complement.
TGCTGGCCAGCTACCGGCGCGGCGGCCGACTGCTGTGGCAGACCCTCACCACGGCGGTCGCCGCGCACGACCCGGCCGCGCTGCCGCGGCTGCTGCCGGGGGCGGCCCTCCTGTGGGACGTGCTGGAACAGATGCAGGACGCGGTCACCGAGGCCTACCGCCGGATCGAGACCGCGCGCTGCGCCCGCGACCAGGAGCGCCGCCACGCGCTGCTGGACGCCCTCCTCGACGGCACGGGCCCCGCGCCCGGACCGGCGTCCGAAGCCGCCGCCCGGCTCGGCCTCCCCGAGCGCGGCCGCTTCGCGGTGGTCGCCCTGGCGGCGGAGGGCGACCGGGGGCGGGCCGTGGTGCCCGCCGACCCGGCGGGTCCACAGGTGCTGTGGCGGATGCGGGCGGGCGGCGACACGGGCGTGGTGCAGCTCGGCACGCACCCGCTGGCGGCCGTACGCGACCTCCTCGCGCCGCTCGGCGCGCGGGCCGGGGTGAGCCCGGTGGTCACCACCCCGGCCGAACTCGCCCACGCCCACTGGCTGGCCGGCCTCGCGCTGCGCACCGCGACCGCCGGGCCGGCGGACCCGGGCCCGGTCCTCCTCGACGACCACCTCCCCGCGGCGCTGGTGGCCGCCCAGCCCGAACTCGCCGGCCGCCTCGCCCGGGTCGTCCTGGGCCCGGTCCTCGCCCTACCGCCCGAGGAGGCCCGCGTCCTGCTGACCACCCTGGAGGCGTGGCTGGCCGCCGGCGGCCGCACCAGCACGGCCGCCGACCGGCTCTTCTGCCACCGCAACACCGTCTCCAACCGCCTCCGGCGGCTGGAATCCCTCACGGCCCGTTCCCTGTCCACCCCGTCCCACGTGGTCGAACTGGCGCTGGCCCGGGCGGCGGTGGGCGTCTGGGGGGTGTAGCGGCCGGGAGCGGCGGCCTCGTGTGCGAGGTCAGGGGGGCGGGCCCGGCCGGCCCCGGCCGGTCACGGCACGTTGACGGTCGTCTCGCAGGCGGTGGCGATGTCGTTGCCCGCCGCGCCGTCGCAGGAGTCTGCGGTGTCGTCGCCGCCGTCCATCAGGTCGTTGCCGCCCTCGGCCGCCGCCACGGGCTGCGCGGCACCGGCCGGCGGGGTGACCGGCGCGGGCTTGCGGGCCGGGCGGGCCGGCGGGGTGCCGGGGGCCTCGTCCCGGCCGTGGGCGACGTGCCCGGAGTTGCTGTCCCCGATGATCGTGTCGTGGCCGGCGCCGCCCATCAGGACGTCGTTGCCGTGGCCGGTGGCGGCGGACTCCGCCGAGGAGTCGCCGGTCATCTGGTCGTCGCCGGGGCCGCCGTCGAGGACGTCGTTGCCCCCGCCGGTGGCGTCGATGCCGCCGCGGCTGTCGCCGACCATGTGGTCGTCGCCGGGGCCGCCCCGGACGATGTCGTTCCCGCCGCCGGTGGCGCTGGCGCCGAAGGCGATGCTGTCGCCGCCCAGCCGGTCGTCGCCCGCGCCGCCGAGGACGATGTCGTTGCCGCCGCCGTCGACGGCCGTCCTGGTGCCGATCAGGTCGCCCCGGACCATGTCCGCCCCGTCGCCGCCGTCGACCTGGTCGTCGCCGAGCCCGCCCGCGAGGCTGTCGTCGCCGCCCAGGCCGCAGATCAGGTCGTCGCCCGCGCCGCCGTCGATGGTGTCGGCCCCGGCCGAACCGATGATCACGTCGTCGCCCGGGGTCCCGGTGAGGGTGCCGGCGCCGGTGAGGGTGGCCGCCCGCCCGAAGCAGGTGGCGGCGTCCTCGGCCCCCACGGCCGGCCCCGCCATCCCGACGGCCACCAGGGCGACCGCGGTCGCGATGCCGAGGGAGGTACGGCGGACCAGCGAGGTACGGGCGGACGGGGGCGTACGACGGGACGAGGGCGAACGGTGCGGCATGGCGGCCTCCGGTATCGGCGGGCCGCCGGTGGCGGCCCTCCCCGCAGCGGGGGTGTCGGGCACGGCGGCCCCGGGCCGCCGCTCGTGCAGCCGGTCCGGGGCCGGTGTGGACCCTAGGGCGGCCCCATTCCGGTTTCAATGTCATTCATGAGGGATGTCGGATCTCAGGCCTTTTGACCCTCTTTCGGCCCCAGCAGGGTCGTGCGGGACCCCCGGGCGGCGGCCGCCTAGAAGTACACGTTCAGGGTGAAGGAGACGCTTGCGCGCTTGCCGCCCGCGTCGGTCACCGTCACCGTCGCCGTGCGGAAGCCCCAGGTGGTCGGCGTGCCGCCGATCACCCCGGTGGTCCGGTCGACGGCCAGCCCGGCGGGCAGGTTCACGGCCAGGCGTAGGGCGCCGTGCCGCCGGTCGCGTGCATCGGCAGGCTCACCGGCCGGCCGACGTACACGGTCCGGTTGCCCGGGTCGTCCAGGACGGGGGTGCCGCCGGTCCCGGTGGTGACGGTCCACGCGAAGGAGACCGAGCCGGCGGCGCCCGTGGCGTCGGTGGCGGTCAGGGTCACCTGGGAGGTGCCCGCCGAGGTCGGGCTGCCCGTCACGGTCCCGCTCGAGGAGTCGACGCCGAGCCCGGCGGGCAGGCCGGTGGCGGACCAGGCGTAGGGCGCGGTGCCGCCCGCGGCGGAGTTCCGGAGCGTGACGGGCGCGCCCAGGACCGTGCTCTGCGCGGCCACCGGAGCGACCGTCACCGTGCCGGGCGCCGGCGGCGCCGAGGTGACCAGCGCGGCGCCGAACCGGGTCAGGGCCTCCTTGACCGGCTGGAAGATGGTGAACTTCTCCCCGCTGCCGGAGGTGCAGGTGGCGCTGCCGCCACCGGAGTGCAGGCCGACGGCCTTGCCACCGGAGGCGGTGACGTACGACCCGCCCGAGTCCCCGCCCGCCGAGCAGGCGCTCGTGTAGGACAGCCCGTCGATCACCACGTTCCCGTAGTCCACGCTCTGGTCGACCTTGGTCACCTCGCCGCAGCGCAGTCCGGTGGTCTGGCCGGAGCGGCACACGGCGGTGCCGACCACCGCGTCCTCGGCGCCGGTGACGGTGATGTCGCCCTGGCCGTACCCCGCCACCGTGGGGGCCAGGTTCCAGCCGGCCTGGTCCACGTCCACGATGCCCATGTCGCCCTCGCGGGCGTTGACGGAGCCGGTGCCGTTGCGGTTCGAGGTGCCCACGCGGCTGCCGTCCTTGCCGTAGGCGGGTTGGTTGCTGTCGTTGGTGCAGTGGCCGGCGGTCAGGAAGGCCTTGGCCCCGCCGGAGCGGGTGACGGAGAAGCCGATGGAGCAGGGGCTCTCGCTCCCCGGTATCCACTTCTCGCCGCCGACCACGTCCGACTGCTGGTACGCCCGGCCGTCGGCCGGGACGGTCTCGACGAGGTCCCCGAAGCGGGCGAGCGCGTGCAGGAAGGCCGCGGTGGCGGGTCCGGCGGCCCGGGCGTCGACCCGGACCTCGACGCGGTCGGCCCGCGCGGCGGGGCCCCAGCCCACCACGCCCGGCACGCCGGCGCCGGCCTGCGCCCCCACGGCCCGCACCGCGGCGCGCAATTGGGCGGCGGAGTACCGGACCCGGTGCGGGACCGCGCCGGCGCGGCGGGCCCGGCCCGCATCGGCGGCGCTGCTCACGGCCGCGTGCAGCCGGCCGTCGGCCGCGTCGAACCACAGTCCGGCGAGCCGGTCGCCGACCGAGCCGCGGACGGCGAGCGCGCTCTGCCGGGCCCGGCCCTCCTGGTCCAGCCGGTCCCGGACCTGACCGGCCGTCAGGCCGAGGTCCCGCTGCATGGCCCGGGAGAGCGCGGCCGTCGGCGCGGACCCCGGCGGCGCCGGGGTGTCGGCGGCCGAGGCGGCGGGGACGGTGCCCAGCCCGGCGAGGGCCAGGACGGCCGCCAGGCCGGCCCAGACGGGGCGGTGGGGAAAGGCGCGCATGAGCGGGTTCCTCTCGTGGGGGGGGAGGCGGGAAGACCGGGCACGGCCCGCTGGTGCCGGGGGCGCGCTCCGGTGGCCAACAGAGTGGCGCCGGGGCCGGGCCCGATCACCAGGGGAATCCCCTGACTTGGCCCTGCGGCGCACGGGGCGTTGCCTGTGTCCGGCCGCGCGCCTACGGTGCCGGGCGTGACCAGGCCCCCCTTGCTCCCGCCGCCCGACCCGAGCGACGGCCCCGCCCCCGACGACGGCTGGCGGACCGCGGTCCGGCGGGCGGCCGCCGAGCTGGCGGCCGGCGGCCGGTTGGTGGTCACCGGCGCCTGGGGCGCGGGCAAGACGCGGCTGGTGGAGGAGGTCGCCCGGGAGCACGCGGCGGCCGGGCGGCGGGTGCTGCGGATCCGCACCCGGCCGCAGGACGCCGCCCTGGACCTGGCGGGACTGGGTCAACTCCGGTGCGGGCCGGGGGCGCAGGAGGTGTCCGCGACCGGGCGGGAGCTGCTGGGCGACCGGTCCGCGACCGGGCCCGGCACCGCCCTGGCCCTCCGCCTGGGCCTCGTCCGGCTGCTCGGCGAGCGGCCCACCCTGCTCGTCGTGGACGGTGCCCCATGGCTCGACACGGCCTCCCGGGACGTGCTCGGGTACGCCCTGCAGGTCCTGCCGGGCACGGAGCTGGCGGCGGTCGCGACCGAGCGCGGGGTGCGCGGGGAGACGGCCGCCGGCCGGCTGCTGGGCGGCCATCCGGCCCGGCTGGCGGTGCCCGGCCTGTCGGTCACGGAGACCGCGCGGCTGCTCGACGCGGCGGGCCTGCCGGTGCGCTGGGCCGGGCAGGTGCACCGGCGGTGCGGCGGCCACCGCCTCCTGACCGGTGCCTGCCTGGCGGCCCTGGCGGCCGGTCCCCCGCGCGCGGACCGGCACGCCCCGCCGTGGCCCGCCGGGCTGGCCGACCGCGCCGCCGAGTGGCTGGGCGGGCTGCCCGAGGACGTCCGCGCCGCCCTGCTGACCGCCACCCTGGCCACCCGTCCCTCGGCCGCCCTGCTGCGCCGGGCCGGGCATCCGGACGCCGAGGAACTGCTCGAACGGGCAGCGGACGAGGGCGTGCTGGACCGGGCCGCCCTGCCCGGCGTCGTCTTCACCGCCGGGGCGCTGGCCGCCGCGGCGGCCGACGGGACCGGCCGGGCGGACCGGAGCCGGGCGCACCGGCGGCTGGCCGGGGCGGTGGACGACCCGGTGCACCGGGTCCGCCACCTGGCGCTCGCCCACCCCGGCTGCGACCAGGCGTTGGCGGAGGACGCGGAGCAGGCCGCGGCCACCGCCCGGGCCGCCGGTGACCGCGTGCTGGCCGCCGAACTCCTCCTGCTCTCCGCCGAACTCACCGCCGCCGACCGGGCCGCCCACCGGATGCGGCGGCTGGCGGACGCCGCGCGGGCCGCCGCCGCGGCGGGCCTGGCCGACCTCGCCCGGCAGGCGGCCGGGGCGATCGAGGCCGCCCGGGGCACGCCGGAACAGCAGACCGCCGCCCTGCTGGCGGTGATCGACGCACAGGGCCAGGACCTGGCCGGGGTCGACCTCCTGCTGGCCCGCGCCCGGCACCTGGCCGCCGGGCGGCCCGCACTCCTGGCCGCCGTGGAACTGCGCGCGGCGATCACCGCCAACATCGCGGACGGCGACCCGGCGGCGGCCCTCGACCGGGCGCGGGCGGCGGCCGGCCTGGCGGCCGCCGCCGGGGACCCGGTCGGACACGCGGCGGCCCTGACGATGACGGCCCGGATGGAACGCGTCCTGGGCGATCCCGCGGCCGCGGCCGGCACCCTCGCCCGGGCCCTGGCCCTGGACGTGCCCGCGGAGGCCGCCGGGGTGCGCAACAGCGCCCGGTACCTGGCCGCCCGGCACGCGGTGTTCGACGACCGGCTCGCGGAGGCCCGTACCCGCCTGCTGCCGCTGCTCGCACTGGCCGAACGGGCCGGCGACGCCGAGGACATCGTGGACGTGGTGCGCAGCCTCGCCGAGGTCGACGCCCGGGCCGGCGCCTGCGCCCGGGCGCTGCACTGGGCCGAGCGGGCGCTGGCCCTGACCGCGGAGGCGGGGCTGTCACCGGGGCCGGCCTGGTACACCGCCGCCCTGGCCCAGGCGGCGGGCGGGTCGCTGGTCCGGGCCGAGGAGTACGCGTCCCAGGGCGTGCGCGCCTCCCGCGAGGAGCACGACGGGCTCTACACGGCCCGCAACCTCTGGGTGCTGGCCACGGTACGGCTGCACACGGGACGGCCGGCCGAGGCGGCGGCCCGGCTGCACGAGGTCGCGGCCCTGGACGCCGAGCAGCGGGCCGCCGATCCCACCATGCTGCGCTGGGGGCCCGACGCCGTCGAGGCGCTGGCGACCGCGGGCCGGCCCGCCGAGGCGCGCGCCCTGCTGGCGGCGCTGCGGGCGCAGGGGCCGGCCTGGGCCGGGCGTCCGGCCATGGCCGCGGCCCTGCTCCGGGGCGAGGCGCACTGCGTGCTGCGGGACGGTTCCCCGGCGGAGGCCGGCCGGCTGCTGGCCGCCGCCGTCGAGGGGTTCCGGGCCGCCGCGCTGCCGTTGGAGGAGGGCCGGACGCTCCTCGCGGTCGGGCGGCTGGAGCGGGCCCGCCGCCGGCAGGCGGCCGCCCGGACGGCCTGGGAGGGGGGCCGGACGCTCTTCGCGGCGGCCGGCGCCCGGCCGTGGCTCGGGCTGGCCGACGAGCTGCTGTCCCGGCTGACCGGCCGGGCACCGCTGCCCGGGCCCGGTGACCTGACGGAGCCGGAGCGGCGGCTGGCGGCGCTGGTGAGCGCCGGGGCCACCAACCAGGAGGCGGCGGGCCGCCTCTACGTCTCCGTCAAGACCGTCGAAGGGATGCTGAGCCGCATCTACCGCAAGCTCGGCGTCCGCTCCCGCACCCAGCTGGCCGGCGCCCTCCCCCCGTGACGGCACGGGACCTCGTGACGGCCCGGGACCGCCTCCCCCGGACCGTGCGGCGGCCGCCACGAGATGCGCACCACCCGCCCCGCCACGATCATGAAGGGCACCGCACACCGCGGGCCCGCCGTGGCTCGCCCGACGCCCGCGCGGCGGGGCTGGGAGCGTGCCGATGACCGGCGACCACGAGACGGTCCGCGAGCCCGGCGCCGCCCCGGCGCCCGGCCCCGGCGAGGAGCGGCCCTCCGCGGCCGCCTGGCGCAACCTGGTCCTCGCGACCGTCGGCTTCACCCTCACCTTCTGGGCCTGGGACCTGGTCGCGCCGCTGGCCAGCGACTTCGACGAGCGCCTGCACATGACCTCCTTCGCCCAGTCGGTGCTGGTCGCGGTGCCGGTGCTGGTCGGCTCGCTGGGCCGGGTCCCGGTCGGCGCGCTCACCGACCGCTACGGCGCCCGCAGGCTCTTCCCCCTGGTCAGCGCCTTGACGATCGTGCCGGTGCTGCTGCTGATCCCCGCCAAGGGCTCGTACGGCGCGCTGCTCGCGGTGGGCTTCGTCCTCGGCCTGGGCGGCACCACCTTCGCCATCGGCGTCCCGCTGGTCAACGGCTGGTTCCCGCCCCGGCACCGGGGCGCGGCGCTCGGCATCTTCGGCATGGGCATGGGCGGCGTCGCCCTTTCGGGCTACGTCACGCCAAGGCTCTACCACCGCTCCGAGAACCTGCCGTTCCTGGCGCTCGCCGCGGCCCTGGCCGTGTACGCGGTGGTGGCCGCCGTCCTGCTGACCGACCGGCCCGGGCGGCCGGTGCCGAGCACCCCGCTCACCGCCCGGCTGGCGGCGGCGGGGCGGCTCCGGGTCACCTGGGAACTGTCGGCGCTGTACGCGATCGGCTTCGGCGGCATCGTCGCCTTCGGCGTGTACCTGCCCACGTACCTGAAGACCTGGTACGGCCTCAGCCCCACCGACGCGGGCACCAGGGCGGCCGGGTTCGCCCTGGTGACGGTGGTCTTCCGGCCGATCGGCGGCTGGCTGGCCGACCGGGTGCACCCGGCCGTGGTGACCGCCTGGTCGCTGGGCGCGGTGGCCCTGCTGGCGATCGTCCAGGCCTTCGACCCCGGGCTGGTGCCCACCGCGACGGTCTGCCTGCTGCTGATGGCCGCCGGCCTCGGGGCCGCCAGCGGCGCGGTCTTCGCCCTGGTGGCGCGGGTGACCCCGCAGCCGCAGGTGGGCAGCGTCACCGGCATCGTGGGCGCGGTGGGCGGCCTCGGCGGCTTCGTGCCGCCGCTGGTCATGGGCGCGGTGTACAGCGCCAAGGACTCCTACTCGATCGGCTTCATGCTCCTCTCCGACCTCGCCCTGGCCGGCTGCGTCTACGCGTACGGCCGGATGCGCACCGCGGGCGACCCGTGACCGCTCAGCGGTAGTCGGGGTTCGCGGCGTCCAGGCGGCAGCCGGCGTCCCATTCGGAGCGCTGGTTGCCGTGGGCCGGGAAGCCGCCGGACCGCTTGAGCAGCGCCGCCACGTGCATGAGGTTCCAGGTCATGAAGGTGGTGTTGCGGTTGGTGAAGTCGTTCTCCGGACCGCCGGAGCCCGGGTCCAGGTACGAGGGTCCCGGGCCCGCGGGTCCCACCCAGCCGGCGTCGGCCTGGGGCGGGACGGTGTAGCCCAGGTGCTGGAGGCTGTAGAGGACGTTCATCGCGCAGTGCTTGACCCCGTCCTCGTTGCCGGTGATCAGGCAGCCGCCGGCGCGGCCGTAGTAGGCGTACTGGCCCTGGTCGTTGAGCAGTCCCGAGCAGCTGTACAGCCGCTCGATGACCCGCTTCATCACGGAGCTGTTGTCCCCCAGCCAGATGGGCCCGCACAGCACGAGGATGTCCGCGTCCATCACCTGCGAGTACAGCACCGGCCAGTGGTCCGAGGCGGCGCCGTGGTCGGTCATGTCCGGGTAGACGCCGGGGGCGAGGTCGAGGTCGACGGCCCGCACCACCTCGGTGGCCACCCCCCTCGACTCCATGACGGCCCGGCTCTTGTCGATGAGGCCCTGGGTGTTGCTGACCTCGGGGGCGGGCTTGAGGGTGCAGTTGACGAAGAGGGCGCGCAGGTCGTCGAAGCGGTAGGGGTCGGTCATGCGGGGCTCCTTCTCTGGTGCGTCACCCCCGTGCGGGGGCTGTCGGTCGTCGGCCTGACGGGGCCGGGAGGCCGCCCGGGCTGCCTACCCCCGCGCCGACTCCAGCAGGTACGGCACGTCGATCACCGCCACCCCGGGCGTGAAGAGCAGCCTCGCCTTCAGGCGGAAGGCGTTCTGGTTGTGGAGGGGCTGTTCCCACCAGTGGCCGACGATGTACTCCGGGATGACCACCGACACCACCGCGCCGGGGTCCTCGGCGGCCATGGACTGGACGTGGTCGACGATCGGGGAGACGACCTCGCGGTACGGCGAGTGGAGGATCTTCAGGGGCAGGCCGAGGTCGTGGGCCTCCCAGGCCTCGCGCAGGCGGACGGCGTCCTCGTCGGCGGCGGCGGTGAGGGCGGTCAGGCTGGTGGGGCGCAGGCCCTGGGCGTAGCCGAGGGCCTTGAGGGTGGGCGCGTGCACGGACGCGACCAGGACGACGACGTGGTGCCGGGCCGGCATCCGCGGTTGCGCCTCCGGGGCCACCGCCACCTGCCGGGCGACCTGGTCGTAGTGCCGGCGGACGCCCTTCATGCCCAGGAAGAGCAGCGGCATGGCGATGACGACCAGCCAGGCGCCGTGGGTGAACTTGGTGATGAGGACGATGACCAGGACCAGCGCGGTGAGCACGGCGCCGATCGCGTTGATGGCCCGCCGCCGGTGGATGTGGATCCGCTCGCCCGCGGGCGTCGCGGGCGAGGCCAGCTCCTTGCCCCAGTGCCGGACCATGCCCGCCTGGGAGAGGGTGAAGGAGACGAAGACGCCGAGGATGTAGAGCTGGATGAGCCGGGTCAGCTCGGCGTCGAAGGCGATGATCAGGCCGATGGCGGCCAGGGCCAGCAGCACCACGCCGTTGGAGTACACCAGCCGGTCGCCCCGGTTGTAGAGCTGCCGGGGGGCGTACTTGTCCTTGGCGAGGATGGAGGCGAGCATCGGGAAGCCGTTGAAGGCGGTGTTGGCGGCGAGGACCAGCACGCCCGCGGTGACCGCCTGGAGCAGGTAGAAGAGGAAGTGCCAGGAGCCGAAGGTGGCCCGGCCGATCTGGGCGAGGGCGGTCGAGGTGGCGGTGTCCGGCGGCAGTCCGAGGTCGGTGGGGCTGGCCGCCACGTGCACTTTGTACACCAGCGCGAGGACCGTGATGCCCATGAACATGGTGACCGACAGCAGGCCCATCATGGCCAGCGTGTTGGCGGCGTTGCGGCTCTTGGGCTTCTGGAAGGCCGGTACGCCGTTGCTGATCGCCTCGACGCCGGTCAGGGCCGTACAGCCGGAGGCGAAGGCGCGCATGGCCAGCAGGACCAGGGCGAGACCGGCGTAGCTGCCGTGGGCGTGGATGGGCAGGTCGGCGGATTCGGCGCGGATGGTGGTGCCGGTGGCCATCCGCACCGCCGCCACGGCGAACATCACGTAGATCACCAGGACGAAGCCGTAGGTGGGGACGGCGAAGACCCGCCCCGACTCGCGCACCCCGCGCAGGTTCATGACGGTGAGCAGCACCACGAACGCCACCGACAGCAGGACTTCGTGGTCCGCGAGGGAGGGCACCGCGGAGGTGATGGCCGAGACGCCGGAGACCACCGAGACCGCCACCGTGAGGACGTAGTCGACCAGCAGGGCGCTGGCCGCGGTCAGGGCGGCGGTCTGGCCCAGGTTCTCTGAGCTGACGACGTACGCGCCGCCACCCCCGGGATAGGCGTAGCAGGTCTGCCGGTACGAAGCGACGACGACCACCAGCAGGAAGACGATGGCCGCCGCGGCGTACCAGGTGAGGTGGAGCAGGGTGACCCCGCCGAGGGCGAGGATCAGCAGGATCTCCTCGGTGGCGTAGGCGACGGAGGAGAGCGGGTCGCTGCAGAAGATGGGCAGGGCGAGCCGCTTGGGGAGCAGGGTCTCGCCCAGTCGGGCGGTGTCCAGCGGTTCCCCGACCAGCACCCGCTTCGGATTGATTCGCCTCATTCGGGCATGATCGTGGGAATGTACCGGTTTCACCGACTCTGACACACGGGTCAGCCCAGGGACAGCTCCACGGCCCGGTGGGCCAGCCACAGGTCGTGGCGGGCGCTCGGCGACTGCAGCAGCGAGCGTTCCAGAAGGACCTCCAGCCGGGTCAGCCGCTTGCGGGCGCCGGGTACGGAGATGCCCAGGGCCGCGGCGGTGGGCACGAGTTGGGCGTCGTGGTCCAGCCAGGCGCGCAGCGTCCCGGCCGCCCCCGGCGGGGCGTCCGGCCCGGTCAGCGGGCGCAGGTGGGCGGCCGCCCAGCCGGCCACCCCGGGATCGGCCAGTACCGCGTCCAGGCCCGGGGCGGCCGGCCCGGCCGGCGCGGGGGCGTCGCGCGGGGTCAGCCGCAGGGCCAGCGAGAGGGCCGACTGGTCGCGCAGCGCGGCCAGGTCGAGGCCGAGCAGGGACTCGACCAGCCGCAGCCGGGTGGCCAGCGTGTTGCGGTGGATCTTCAGCAGCCGGGTGGCGTGCGAGGTGAAGTTGATCCAGGCGTGCGCGGTGGCCCGCAGCTCCTGGCCGCCCGGGTCCTGGGCCCGCCGGGGCTGGTGCCCGTGCAGCGGCGCCAGCAGCGCGTGCGCCCAGGCGGCGCCGGCCCGGTGGGCGGCGAGCGCCAGCTCGGGGCCGGCGCCGAAGCGGGCGTACCGGTCGCCGCGGCCGCGGGCCACCGCCAGGGCGTGGAAGGCCTGGGCGTAGGCGGCCGGGCAGTCCCGCAGGTGGACGGTCTCGCTGATGCCGGCGGCGCAGTCGCGGTCCACCCCGACCAGCGCCTCGGCCAGCGGGTCCGGTCCGTCCGGGCCGGTGCTCCCGGCGGGCACCAGCACGATCAGGTGCCGGACGTACACGGGGCAGCGCACGATCCAGGCGCTGCCGCCGGTGAGCTCCGCGCACAGCCGGGTGACGGACTCCCGCTGCCCGGCCATGCACTCGACCACGTACATCCGGAAGGGGTCCGGCAGCGAGGGGGTCAGCGCCTCGGCGATCTGGTGGGCGGTGGACAGCCGCCCGTTCATCAGGAGGTGCAGGACGGCCTCCCGGGAGCGGGACTCGGCCACCGCGGCCCGCTCGTGCCGGCGTTCGGCGTCCTCGGCGTACAGGGCCAGCCCGAGGGGCACGGCCGCGTCGGCCAGCAGACCCGCCGCGCCCGGGTGGTACGGACGCCCGAGGACGGCGGCCAGGGCACGCGCCGGGCCGGGGTCCCGCGAGGCGCCCGCGTCCAGGGCGAAGAGCAGCACGGCGGCCGCCGGGCCGTCGAGCACCGCGGAGCGCACCCCGCGGGCGGCCAGTTCGGCGGCGCCCCGGGCGACCAGCTCGGCGGCCTCGCCCTCGGGGCCCGGCCCGGCGGCCGGAGCGGCGGCGAGCACCGGTCCGCCGGCCCGGACCACCCCGGTCCAGGCGCCCAGCCGCCGGGAGAGCCAGCCCAGCAGGGCGGCGGAACCGCCGGTGGCGGCCAGCCGGTGGGCCTTGAGGACGTCGTCGGGACGGGACCAGGCGCCGGGGGCGCCGGTGGACGGGTACGGAATCGGTGCTCCCTGGATCACTGCGCGTGCGGACCGGCCCGGGTCGATGCCAACCGGTCGGCCGGGTCCGGGAATTGAACCACCGCGACGTGACTGTGCGCTGTGATACCGGTCTCCCCCGGCCACTGGGCGGGACGAACCCTGTGCGGGGCGACGGGCCGATCTAGGTTGTTCCCACCGGTGGGGGCACCTCCCAGCGGTGACCGGGGAAGGACGGCGGGAACGGCTGCGCTCTCGGGCGCACCCGCCGGGCCCCCGAGGTGCGCAGCGGGGCCCCGGCGTCATCAGGGGAGCGCCGGGACCCCGCGCCACCGGGCCGTGGACCGGCCGCGGACGGACCGTCAGGCCAGCCGGGCCGCTGCGCTCTTGATCGCCTCACGGATGCGGAAGTACGTCCCGCAGCGGCAGATGTTGGCGATGGCGTCGATGTCGGCGTCGGTCGGTTCGCTGGTGCGTCGCAGCAAAGCCACCGCCGCCATGATCTGGCCGGGCTGGCAGAAACCGCACTGCGCGACGTCCTGTTCGAGCCAGGCCTCCTGCACCGGGTGCAGCTGCTCGCCGTCCGCCAGGCCCTCGATGGTGGTGACCGACTTCCCGGCGGCGTCCTTCACGGGCACCACGCAGGGCCGGATCTCCGCCCCGTCCAGGTGACTGGTGCAGGCCTTGCAGACGTCCACGCCGCAGCCGTACTTGGGACCCCGCACCCCCAGCAGGTCGCGCAGCGCCCACAGCAGGGGCAGGTCGTCGGGGGCGTCGACGCTGACGCTGCGCCCGTTGACGGTGAAGGAATGCGAGGGCACGGCTGGGACTCCTGGGAACCGGAGGGACAAGGGAGGGCGCGGGCTAGCGCGGGTACGGGGTGAAGTCGATGTCGAAGTCGAGGGGGAAGCTGCGCGGCCGGGTGCCGGTGGCCCGGGCGAAGGCGTTGGCGATCGCCCCGACCGCGGCCGGTACGCCCAGTTCGCCCGCGCCGCCCGGGTCGCCGGTGGCGGGCAGCACGTGCACCTGCACGTCGGTGGGCACGTCGCGCTGGCGGGCGTAGTGGAACTGGCTGTAACTGCCTTCCACCGGGAGCCCCTTGTCGATGTGCAGGCCGGCCCGCAGGGTGGTCGAGACGGCGTCGGTGAGGCCGCCGATCATCTGGGCCTCGAGACCCTTCGGGTTGACCGGGCGGCCGACGTCGACCGCGATCACGGCCTTGGTGACGCGGACGTGCTCGGGGTCGCGGGTGTCGATCTCGACGAGGCAGGCGGTGCGGGACTTGTACTCCTCGTGGAAGGCGATGCCCTGGGCGCAGCCGGGCGGCATGGCCCGGCCCCACCGCCCCTCGGTGGCGGCCTTGTCGAGGACCGCCCGCTGGGCGGCGGACTTCAGGAAGCCGCGCCGGAACTCCACGGGGTCCTTGCCGAGCCGGGCGGCCAGTTCGTCCACCACGATCTCCTCGGCCCCGCGGGTGTTGGCGGAGTAGACCGAGCGCCAGGACCCGGTCGGGATGCCGGTGCGCACCTCGGTGAGGCTCTGGGTGGTCAGGCCGAAGTTGTACGGGGACTTCACGGTGGTGAGGAAGAGCGTCTGGGCGAGGGTGGCGTTGCCGATGCCCAGCGGCAGGCTGGCGGCCGTGGCGGTGATGATCTCGCCCAGGCCGTGCCGGAAGTCGGTCTCCGCGGCGGCGACCTTGTGCTCGAAGCTCAGGACCTCGCCGAGGGCGTAGGTGGCGCGGATCCGGTGGTGGCTGGCGGGCCGCATCCGGCCGTGCCGGGTGTCGTCGATCCGGGTCCACATCAGGCGCACCGGCCGCCGGCAGGCCTGGGAGACCAGGGCCGCCTCCAGGGCCGCGTCGTAGAAGAGCCGCCGGCCGAAGGAGCCGCCGGCCTGGACCACGTGCACGGTCACCTTGGACAGGGGCAGGCCCAGCGCCAGGGCGATGGCCTCGCGGGCCACGATCGGCGACTTGAGCCCGGACCAGATCTCCGCGCGGTCCTCGCGCACGTCGGCCACGGCCGAGTTGGTCTCCATCGGCGCGTGGCTGACGAAGGCGAAGTCGAACTCGGCGTCGAGGTAGGGGGTGAGCAGCGGGGGCAGCAGCGGCGGCGGGGTGGCGGCCCGCAGCTTGGCGCGGATGGTGTCGTCGGAGAGGGCGTCGGCCGGACCCGGCCCCCAGGTGACCCGCAGTGCGGTCTTGGCGTCGATGGCCTGGCCGAAGGTCTCGGCGACCACCGCCACCCCGGTGGGGACGGTGACCACCTCCAGCACGCCGGGCATCGCGAGCACGGCGTCCCGGTTGGTGACGGCGACGACGGTGCCGCCCAGGCTCGGCGGCCGGCGCAGGACGCAGGGCTTGGCGCCGGGTATGTCGAGGTCGAGGGTGTAGCGCTGGCGGCCGGTGACCATGGCGCGGGCGTCGATCCGCCCGGTGGGGGTGCCGACCAGGGCGTGTGCGGACTCCGGCTTGGGGGTGGCGCCGAGGACGGCGAGCCCCGGGGCGGCGGCGGCCACCGCGAGGCTGCCGTAGCCGGCGCTGCGGCCGTCGGGGGCGCGGACGGCGCCGTCGGCGGTGGTGAGGGTGCGGACCGGGACGGACCAGCGCTGGGCGGCGGCGGCCAGCAGCCGGGCCCGGGCGGCAGCCGCGGTGCGGCGGACCGGGTCGTAGAGCGAACGGACGCCGTTGGAGCTGCCGGTGAGCTGGTTGAAGAGCAGTTCGGGGCGGGCGTCGTCCAGTTCGACGCGGACGTCGGCCAGCGGCGCGTCCAGTTCCTCGGCGACCAGCATGGCGACGGCGGTGGTCAGGCCCTGGCCGACCTCCTCGCGGGGCAGGCCCAGGACGATGGCGCCGTCGGTCTCCACGCGCAGGGTCAGCAGGTGCGAGGTGGGCGAGCCGGCCAGGATGAACAGGTCGCCCAGGTCCACCAGATCGGCCGGGGCCGGCAGGGTGGGTACGGCCGCGTGGGCCGGCTGCGGCTCCAGGGCCTCCACGGCGGTCCGGGTGACCAGCGCCAGGGTGGGGGCGGCGATCAACTGCGTGAGAAATGTGCGCCTGCGCTGCCCGTCCATGGCTCCCCTGCCCCGCGGGACCGCCCCTGCGGCCCCTCCCCGGTGTATTACCGGCACGTAGCGTAGCGATCACGGCGGTCGGGCGGAACCCTGGGTTCGCGCCGGGGCGCCCGGGCCGCTCCCGGCCCTCCGCGGCGTTCGGGGGGCCTTTCGGGGGGTCAGGCTAAAGAGTGGTCCCGGTGTTCGCTCACGCGCGCGGTCGCCCCCCGGCGGGGGGGTGCCTTTCGGCCGGTCCTTCCGGTCCTTCCGATCGCGGCCCGCGGCCCGGGCGCCCCGCCGTGCCGCGCGGCCCCGGCGGCGTGAGGATGGAGGGAGCGGGCCGCTCCCGCACCGCTCGGGGACTGCACGAGGAGGCGTACGGCCATGGCCACGTTCATGGATGTCCACCACGACATGAAGGGGATCACGGCGGACCAGCTGCGCGAGGCGCACAAGGCCGACCTGGCGATAGAGGGCGAGGAGGGCGTGCACTTCGAGCGCGCCTGGGCGGACCCGGCCTCGGGCACCGTCTACTGCCTGTCCGAGGCGCCGTCGGCCGAGGCGGTGCAGCGCGTGCACACCCGCACCGGGCACCCGGCCGCCGAGATCCACCCCGTCCCGCTGAGCGTCACCTGACGGACGCCGGAGGACTACGCCCCGGTAGGTTCTGACCGGAAACATTCGCACAAGAATGGGGACAAGCAAGGCCCTGGGCATATGCCGGAAGCACGCCCGTAACGGATGTTGCCAAATCCCTTACAGGCCGTCGCGGCCTGTGCAACAGTCGTGACAGGTCCAACCCGTCAGACTGGTTCGTGCCGCGCCTGTATCGGAGTTCCCCATGCCGTCCCACATCTACGCGGACCGCCCCGCGCAGCCACCCGAGCCGGGGTCGGTGGACGCGCTGATCTCGCAGACCCGACGCCTGCGCGGCGAGGTGGACGCGGTGCGCCGCGACACCGTCGTGGACGACGACGACGCGCGCGGCCGCTGGCAGCGCGCCCTGTGCGACCTGGCGGTGCACCACCTCGACGACCTCGGCGACCACCTGGACCAGCTCAAGCAGGGGCTGCCGCCCGCGCCCGAGGCCCTGGAGGTGCCGCAGCCGGCCCCGGAGCCGGGCCCGGAGGCCCAGCAGAGCCGGGTCGGCAGCGCCGAGTGGAACCTGCTCACCGACGAGGTCAACTGGTCCGACGAGCTGTACCAGATCTTCGGCCGGGCCCCCGAGAGCGGCGCCCTCCCCCTGGACGAGCTGGGCTCCACCCTCTTCGCCGAAGACCAGCCGCTGCTGACCACGATGGTGACCGACTGCCTGGTCGACGGCCGGGCCATAGACGGCGAGTTCCGCATCGTGCGGACCGACGGCTGCGTCCGGACCCTCCACATGCGCGGCGAGCCGGTCCTCGACGCGGACGGCTGCACGGCCTCCATGTGGGCCGTCCTGCGGGACGTCAGCGAACTGCGGCGCAGCGAGCGGGCGGTGCGCGAGAGCCGCGACTCGCTCCAGCGCCAGCGCCAGATCGCACAGACCGAGCACCGGCTCGCGGTCGAGCTCCAGGAGGCCGTCCTGCCGTCCTGGCGCGGCTCGCTGGGCTTCCCCCAGCAGCGCAGCACCGGTGCGCTGGACCTCGCCGCCCACTACCTGCCCTCCGCGACCAGCGCGCTGATCGGCGGGGACTGGTACGACGCGCTCGAACTCCCCGACGGTACCTCGATGCTGACGGTCGGCGACCTCACCGGGCACGGCGTCACCGCCACCTCCGGGATGGCCATGATGCTCGGCGCGCTGCGCGGCATGGCGATGGCCGGGATCGCCCCCGGGCCCCTGATGGGCTGGCTCAACCAGCTCCTTGAGAACTCCGTCCAGCCGGCCCTCGGCAGCGCGCTCTGCTGCCGCTACGACCCGGCCTCGCGCACCCTCTCCTGGGCCCAGGCGGGCCACCCCGCACCGCTGCTGTTCCGCGGCGGCACGGGGCGGGCCCTGCTGCCCCCCGAGGGCGTCCTGCTGGGCGCCACCTCGGGAGCCGTGTACGAGCAGGCAGAGGAGCGGCTGGAGCCGGGCGACGTGCTCGTCCTGCACACCGACGGACTCTCCCCGCGCAGCATCGAGTTCAGCCGCACCGACGGCGTCGAGCGGCTGCTCGCGCTGGCCCCCCGGTTCGCCGGGACCCGCTCGGCGCAGGACGGACTGCGCCTGGTGGTCGAGGAGTTCGGCGAGGGCGACCGCGAGGACGACGCCTGCGTCCTGGTCGCCCGGGTCGGCTCCTGACGGTCCGGATCCGGACCGTCGGCCCGTGGCAAGGGGCCGTGGAAGCAGCAGAGGAACCCGCAGGAGGGGCCGCGCGAGGTGCGCGGCCTTTCTCGTGCGTCGCCCGCGTTCCCGTCGTGCCCGGGCCCCCCGCCCCGCTCAGAGCCCGGCTCAGACCTCCGTGGTGCGGGTCCGGCGGGCCGGGTTCCGCGGCAGGGCCAGCGCGATCTCCTCGCGGAGCGCGTCGATCCGCCCGTACCCCGCGTACTGGCCGGTGAGCCGGTACATCTCGCGCAGCCGGTCCCAGGTCCGGTGCGAGGAGGTCTCGCCGATGGACATCAGCGCGAGCCGGGCGTACCGGTCCGCCTGCTCCGGGTCGTCGGCGATGAAGCAGGCCGAGGCCAGTGAGATGTAGTCGAAGATCTGCGAGCGCTGGTAGCCGGCGCCCCGCAGCCGCAGCGCCTCCTTGGCGTGCCGCTGCGCGATCGGCGCGGCACTCGCGTCGTGGTCCGCCAGGGTCCGGTACGCCAGGGCCTGCATGCCGTGCATGTCCGCCTCGTCGAAGTGCTGCATCCAACTCGGCGGCGGGACGTCGTTCTTGTCCGAGACGAACAGCTCCTCGGCCTCGCCGAGGGTGCGGCGCATCGCCTGGCCGTGGCCCATCGCCGCCTGCGCCCAGGCCTCGACGGTGTGCAGCATGGCGCGGGTCCGCGGCAGGGTCTGCTCGCCCGAGCCGGACTGGGCCAGCTTCATCAGGTCCAGGGCCTCGTGCGGCTTGCCCAGGTGGACCATCTGGCGGGCCGCCCGGGACAGCGCCTCGCCGGCCCTCGGCCGGTCCCCGCCCTCGCGGGCCGCGTGCGCGGCGATGACGAAGTACTTCTGGGCCGTGGGCTCCAGGCCCACGTCGTGGGACATCCACCCGGCGAGCACCGCCAGGTTGGCCGCCACCCCCCACAGCCGGCGCTGGAGGTGGTCCGGGTGCCGGTAGGAGAGCATCCCGCCTACCTCGTTGAGCTGGCCCACCACGGCCTTGCGCTGCAGCCCGCCGCCGCGGGAGGCGTCCCAGGCCCGGAAGACCTCCACGGAACGCTCCAGGGCGTCGATCTCCTGGGAGCCGATCGGGGCCGCCTCGTACCGGTCGAAGGCCGCCGGTTCGGCGTGGCGGGGGTCGTTGAAGCGGGGGGCGTCCATCGACAGAGCCGGTTCCGTGTGCAGCCATTCGCGCATGTGGCCGCTGAGGACGGAGCCGGCAGTGAGCGCGGCGCCCGCGCCCATCAGTCCGCGTCGGTTGAGCATGAGGTCCATTCCCGTGAATTCGGTGAGGACCGCGGCCGTCCGCTCCGGCGCCCAGGGGAGCCCGTCGGGGTTGTCCTTCGCCCCGGCCGGCTGCCGTCTGGTGGTGCGCCCTGGTCTTGCGAACCCGAGGTCCTCGATGGTCACGACACGACCGAGTCGCTCGGTGAACAGGGCGGCCAGCACCGAAGGCACCGGTTCCCGGGGGCTCTCCCCCATGTCGATCCAGCGCCGCACCCGCGAGGTGTCGGTCGCCAGCTGATGGTGGCCCATGGCCGCCGCCTGCCGGTTGACCAGCCTCGCGAGTTCGCCCTTGGACCATCCGGCCAGGCCGAACAGGTCGTTCAGACGGGTGTTGGGTCCTCTGCTCACGTCAAGCCCCCAGGTTCTCGGCTGACTTGACAGTAGCCCCCGGTCAGATGCCGAGCGACTATTCGCCAGGGTTCGCCAGGGTGCGCCAGATGGTACGCAAGCCCCGCGCTGGTGTCAGGTAAGAAGGCGCCTCCCCCACCCGGTCCACCGGGCGGCACTCCCCAGGGTGTTGGACGGTCCGGGGCGGGAGGCGTACGCAACTCGTCGGCGCACGAAGGGATACGTGTCCATCATGTACGCAGCATCGTCCTCCGTGTCCGTCCCGACCCGCCCGCACCGCACCTTCCAGGCGGGCGGCGGCCCCTACCTCGACCCCGGCCGCGGCGGCACCGCGGCCCAGGTCGCCGCTCGGCTGCGGCGGGCGCCCGGGACCGGGCCCCAGCCGGTCAGCGGCAGACTCGACCTGTCGGGGCCGCAGGGCGCCCAGCTGCGCACGGCGCTCGCGTCCGTGCACCGGATCTGTCCGGAGTTCGCTCCGGTCCAGGTGCTGCGGCGCAGCGCCCGGTCCGTGCTGCTGGTGGGCACCACCGGGCGCACGACCGCGGTCGCCAAGGTTTTACTGGACCACTCGCCGGAATGGGCCGAGCGGTACCGGCACGAAATAGCTGCATACCGCGCGTTCGTCCGGCATCGTCCGCCGGTACGGGTGCCGCGTCTGATCGCCGCCGACCCGGAGAACTGCACCCTGGTCGTGGAGCGGATGCCGGGGCGGGTGGCGGCCCTGCAGCGGCATCCGGTGGAGGCCCCGCCGCGCACCGACGTACGGGCCGCGCTGGGGGCGGTGTGCCGGGTCAACCAGTGGCGGCCGCCGGCCGAGCTGTTCGGCCGGCCGCTGGACTACGCGTCCCGGATCACCCGGTACCACGAGCTGGGGCTGCTGACCGACCGCGACCTGGGCGACCTGCAGAAGCTGCTGCACGGGCTGGCCGTGGCGGGGCCGGGCGGCCGGCTGCCGCGCCAGTTCAACCACGGTGACGCGCTGCTGTCGAACCTGCTGCTGTCCCCCACCGGGCCGGTGCTGCTCGACTGGGAGCACGCGGGCTGGTACCTGCCGGGGTACGACCTGGCGACGCTGTGGACGGTCCTGGGCGACGCCCCGACCGCCCGGCGCCAGATCAGCCAGCTCGCGCAGGCCGCCGGACCGCTGTCGCAGGACGCGTTCCTGGTCAACCTGATGCTGGTGCTGACCCGCGAGATCCGGACCTACGAGCTGGCCGTACAGCGCTCGATGCACGGCACCGGACCGGCTCCCGCCGCCCCGGGCGGGATCACCTCCGGCGAGGAGCAGCGGCTGCTGCTGCGCCGGCTGCACGACGACGCGGGGATGGCCCGCCGGGCGGTCCGGGCGGCGGTCGGCACGCGCTGATCCGGCCACCGCGCGGCAGGCGCGGGTTGCACGAGCGAAGTCCCGTGGGGTGTCCTTCCGTCGGACGCCCCACGGGACTTCGTGCGTCCGGGGCCGGGCGGCCGGACGCACGTGCCTTGACATCGCAAGACCCCGCGAGCACCTTTCTGACGCAGCATCAGAGCGACGCGCCGCCACCCCACCCCACTTCGCTGGAGCTGCCATGTCTGCACGTGCTGCACAACCCTCCCGCCGTACCGTGCTCGCCGGTACCGGAGCCGGGGTCCTCGCGGCCGGGCTGCCGGTCGCCGCCGCGCAGGCGGAGGACGCGCCGGTGCTCGGCGAGTACGACGTCGTGGTGGTCGGGTCGGGGGCGGCGGGCATGACCGCCGCGCTCACCGCGGCCAGACGCGGGCTGAGTTGCGTGGTCGTCGAGAAGGCGCCGACCTTCGGCGGGTCGGCGGCCCGCTCCGGCGCCGGCATCTGGCTGCCCAACAACAGCGTGATCCTCGGTGCGGGGGTGCCCGACACCCCGGAGAAGGCCGCGGCCTACCTGTCCGCGGTGGTGGGGCCGGACGTACCGGCGGAGCGGCAGCGGGCCTTCCTGGCGAACGGCCCCCGGATGCTGGACTTCGTCATGGCCAACAGCCCGCTGCGCTTCCGGTACATGGACGGCTACAGCGACTACTACCCGAACCTGCCGGGCGGGATGCCGGGCGGCCGCTCCATCGAGCCGGACCAGTTCGACGGCAATCTGCTCGGCGCCGAACTGGCGCACCTCAACCCGGCGTACATGCCGGTGCCGGCCGGCATGGTGGTGTTCAGCGCGGACTACAAGTGGCTGACGCTCGCCCTGGTCAGCGCCAAGGGGCTGGCGGTGTCCACCGAATGCCTGGCACGCGGCACCAAGGCGGCGCTGCTCGGCCAGAAGCCGCTGACCATGGGCCAGGCACTGGCCGCCGGACTGCGGGCCGGGCTCCTCAACGCCGGGGTGCCGGTGTGGCTGAACACCCCGCTGGTGGACCTGGTCGCGGACGCCTCGGGGGCGGTGCGCGGGGTGGTGGTCGAGCAGGCGGGGGTCCGGTCCGTGGTCAAGGCCCGCAAGGGCGTGGTGGTCGGCTCGGGCGGTTTCGAGCACAACGCCGCGATGCGGGCGCAGTACCAGCAGCAGCCGATCGGCACCGGCTGGACGGTGGGCGCCAAGGAGAACACCGGCGACGGCATCCGGGCCGGCCAGCGCGCCGGGGCGGCGCTGGCGCTGATGGAGGACGCCTGGTGGGGCCCGGCGATCCCGCTGCCCGAGGAGCCGTACTTCTGCCTGGCGGAGCGGACCCTGCCCGGCGGGCTGATGGTCAACGGCGCGGGCGCCCGGTTCGTCAACGAGGCCGCGCCCTACAGCGACGTGGTGCACGTGATGTACGAGAAGGACCGGACCTCCTCGCACATCCCGGCCTGGCTGATCGTCGATCAGAACTACCGCAACAAGTACCTGTTCAAGGACGTGGCGCCGACCTTCGTCTTCCCGGACTCCTGGTACGCCTCGGGCGCGGTGGCCAAGGCCTGGTCCTTCGACGCGCTGGCCGACAAGATCGGGGTGCCGGGCGCGGCGCTGCGCGCCACGGTCAACCGCTTCAACGCCCAGGCCTGGTCGGGCACGGACCCCGACTACCACCGGGGCGACACGGCGTACGACCACTACTACACGGACCCTGCGGTCTGCCCGAACTCCTGCCTGGCCCCGCTGTGGGCGCCGCCGTTCTACGCCTTCAAGATCGTGCCGGGTGACCTGGGCACGAAGGGCGGGATGGTGACGGACGCCCGGGCCCGGGCGCTGCGGCCGGACGGTTCGGTGATCCCGGGGCTGTACGCGGCGGGCAACGCGAGCGCGGCCGTGATGGGGCACAGCTACGCGGGCGCGGGCTCGACGATCGGTCCCGCGATGACCTTCGGGTACATCGCGGCGAGCGACATCGCGGGGGCCTGACCCGGCGGGCGGTCCGGCCGGGGGCGACCCCCGGCCCGGCTGCCCGCGGGCGGGCCTCAGCCCTGCTGGAAGAGCTCCGCCGGCAGCGGCTTGAGCAGTGCGTACAGGTCGTCGGTGATCGGCCGGTCCCAGCTGGCGATGGTCACGAGGACGTTGTCGCTGCGGTCGAACTGGACGCAGGAGATGCGGCTCTCGGAGAGTTTGATCCGGCGCACGATGAGGAGGTTGTCGCCCTGCATGACGGGCATGTCCTCGGTGCCGGTGACCTCCACCTCCTCGTCGTTCTCGAGGGCGGCGAGGAGCTGCGCGACCTCGAAGGGGACCTGCTTGTCGGCGAGCTCCCGGGCGGGCGAGCCCTCCGGCAGGTTGCCGATGATCATCGCGGGGCCCCGGCCGCCGAAGAGGTCGTAGCGGAGGAAGACGCCCTGGCAGCTGCCGTCGGGCGCGGGCAGCAGGCCGGCTCCGAGGTTGCCGGGCCAGTCACCGGGGTCCATGGCCAGGACGTCGAAGTCCGGGCCCGCGGGTGTGGCGGCGCTGCGGCGGCGGAGGAAGGACATGCGGCCCATGGTACGTCCCCACCGGACCCTTTCCCCTCCCCACCCTGCCCCGGCCCGCCCACCGGCCGGTCAGCCGGCGGCCAGCGCCTCCGGGAGCCCGGCGGGGTCGGTGCCGAGCTTGCGGTAGACCACGGACAGCAGCCGGGCCACGCCCGCCTCGTCGGTACCCAGGACGGCCGCGGTGGCCGCGGCCGGTTCGCCCTTGGCGGCCTGCTCGGCGGCGGTCCGCTCGGCCGCGGTGAGCTCCGGGACGGCACGGGCGGCGGGCAGCAGCCGGACCCCCGCGTCGGCGAGCTCGGTACGGGCCAGGGCAGCCAGGCCGTCGGCGCCGCATTCCACGGCCGTGGCCAGCCCCTCGCCCAGCGGCCCGGCGGCCTGCCCGGCCCGGCCGGCCCGGCGCAGCTCCCGGCCGAGCGCGACCTGGGCGCAGGCCAGCTCGTAGCCGGCCGGGGAGGCCGCGAGCAGCCGGACGGCTTCCTCCAGGAGCCGGATCCGCTCGGGGGCGGCCTCGGCGACCTCGGCGGCCATCCGCAGCGCCTGGCCGGTGCCGGAGGCGGTGCCGTACTGGCGGGCCCGGTGCACCGCCCCGGCGGCCAGCTCCGCGGCCCGGGCCGGGTCCCGGCGGGCCACCGCCCGGGCCAGGTGCAGCCGCCAGGGGCACCAGGAGGGGTTGTGGATGCCGCGGGGTTCCAGCCGCCGTCCGACGGCCTCCAGCTCGGCCTCGGCGGCCCGGGTCTCGCCCCGGGCCAGCAGCAGCTCGGCGTACACCGTCTGGGAGTCCGGGAAGACGACCGCGGCGGGGAAGGGGGCCCCGAAGTCGTGGCCGGCGGCCAGCGCCCCGGCCTCCTCGGCCCGGCCCCGGGCGAGCAGGACCTCGACGAGGATGGTCACGGCGTACCACTGCACGGGCGTGCGGGGCCCGACGCGCTCGGCGAGGCGGAGTCCGGCGCGGGCGTACTCCTCGGCGTCCACCAGCCGGCCGCGCCGGTAGCGGATGTAGCCGAGCAGGCTGTACGCGAAGGACAGGTGGGCGCCGCGCCAGCCCTGGCGCTCGAACTCCGCGGTGCCGGCGGCGAACAGCTCCTCGGCCCGGCCGGGCCGGTCGGCGTACATGTACGTCATGGCGGCGAGCACCGGTACCTCGAAGCCGCGGTCGCCGTAGGCCCAGCTGAACTCCTCGCCCAGGGCCCGGCGGGCGTGGCCGAGGGCGGTGCCGGCGGGCTCGCCGCGCAGGGTGGCGTCCCAGGCCCGCAGGCCGATGACGTAGCGCTCGGTGAGGTCCCGGCCGGGCAGCCGGTCGGCGAGCCGGGCCAGCCGCCGGGAGCGGGCGGGCGAGTCGGGTTCGGCCGCGTTGAAGGCGTCCCACATGAACTGCTCGGACTGCAGGCGCAGCCGGGTGCGCGGGTCGCGGGTGCGCCGGATCTCCTCGCCGAGGGCCGAGGAGGCGTCGGCGAGGCGGTCGCTGTGGGCGAGGACCTGTGCCAGCCGGATGACGATGCCCTGCCGCAGGGCGGGCTCGATGTCCGGTTCGGCGAGGGCGGCACGCAGGTGGTTGACGGTGTTGGCGGGCTCGGTGAGGAGGGAGGCGCAGCCCAGTTCGAAGAGGACGGCGGCCCGGTCCTCGAAGCCCGGGGGTTCGCGCAGGGCGCGGGCGAGCTGGCGGCGGGCGGTGTCGGGGGCCCCGGCGCGAAGGTTCTCGGCGGCGGCCTCGCGGAGCTGGGTGACGGTCCAGTCGTCGCCCTCGGGGTGCGTCTCCAGGAGGTGGCGGGCGGCGGTGGCGGCGCCGAGGCCGGCGTCGACCACGGCGACGGCGGCCTGGCCGTGCAGGGCGACCCGGATCGCGTCGGGGATGGCGCGGTAGACGGCGGTGGCGATGAGCGGGTGGACGAATTCGAGGGTGGCGTCCTCGGTGGCGGCGCCGGAGAGGATCCGGGCCTCGCGCAGCCGGCCGGTGGCGTCGGCGGCCTCCTCGGCGCCGAGGCCGGCGACCCGGGCGGCGAGGTCCTGGGGGATACCGATGCCGAGCACGGCGCAGGCCCAGGCGAAGCGGACGGTGGAGCTGCCCAGGCGCTCCAGGCGGGCGAGGAGGGCGCTGCCGCGCTGGGCGGCGGCCAGGTCGCGCAGCAGCGGCGCGCTGGCTCCGACCGGGTCCAGGCCCCGGTCGCAGACCTTGGCGACCAGCTCCACGGCCTCGAAGGGGTTGCCGGCGGTGACGGCCCAGGCCTCGCGGCAGAAGGCGTCGTCGGCCTCGGGGCCGATGCTCTCCCGGACGAGGGCGGCCACGCCTTCGGTGGTGAGCGGGACCAGGCCGAGGGCGCGCAACCCCGAGCGGCCGGGCAGGGCGCGGAACGCGTCGGCGTCCGGCGGGAGTTCTTCGGGCCGGTAGGCGACGACCAGGAGCAGCGGGAGGTGTTCGACGCGGGCGGCGAAGGCCGCGAGCCAGCCGAGGGATTCGGGGTCCGCCCAGTGCGCGTCGTCGAAGACGAGGACGACGGGGGCGCGTTGGACGGCGAGGTGGGTGAGGACCCAGTCGAGGCCGTCGCGCAGGCCCTGCGGGTCGGGGGGCGCGCCGTGGCCGGGGGCGCACAGGCCCAGGGCCGGGCCGACGATCTCGTACCAGCTGCCGAGGGTGGCGCGCACCTGCTCCTCGGTGGCGCCGGCGAGTTGGGGCTGGATGAGCTGGCGGGCGACGTGGAAGGGGACGCCCTGTTCCTGTTCGCCGCCGCGGGCGGCCAGGACGGTGGCGCCCCTGGCGTGGGCGCGGCGCCGGACCTCTGCGAGCAGGGTGGTCTTGCCGAGGCCGGCGGGTGCGGCGAAGGCGAGCAGGGTACCGGCCGGCCCGGGGCCGGTGAGCTGGGCCAGCGCCTCGTCGACGGTGGCCAGTTCGGCTTCGCGTTCGAAGAGCGCCCGGCGGATCCGGTTCACGCGCGGTGTCATCGCAGTACCCCCCACGACGGGTCGTACGCCGCTGCGGCGTCGTACACGCGGGCTTTCGGAGGATCAGCGTACGCGCGAAAACCCGCTGCGTGAGCCTGCTGTCACACAATGATCGACGGAGATTTCCGGGGGCCTTCGGGGGCGTTCAGGAGGCGGAGCGGGCGGCGAGGCCTTCGAGCAGCGCGACCGCCTCGGGCGCGCGTTCGACGGGGACGAAGAGGTGGTCGTGGTGGTAGCCGGCGATGACGTTGCAGCTGAGCCCGGCGCCGGCCAGTTCGCGGGCGAAGGCGCCGGTCAGGCCGACGGCGTCGAGGGCGGAGTGGATCCGCAGGGTGATCCAGCCGGCCACGTAGTCGTAGGGCAGCGCGGCCTCGTCGGCCTCGGGGCGGGGCAGGACGAGGGTCAGGCCCTCGGCCTCCGCCACGGTCGCGACGGGGTGCAGCCCGGGCGGCACGACCCGCCCCTCGATGGTGCAGAAGACGTACTCGCCCGGGTTCAGTTCGGGCCGCATGCCGCTCAGGAGTGCCGCCAGGTCGGTTTCGCCGCTCATGGCCGGAGCATAAGGCCCCGGACCGGCGGCGTCGCGCCGACCCGGCGGGGTCATCCGTTGCCGAGGACGAGCTGGGCGAAGCGGGCCAGGTCGATGTTGCCGCCGGAGACGATGACGCCGACCCGGGCGCCGGGCAGTTCGTCGGCGAGGTTGCGCAGGGCGGCCAGGCCCAGGCAGCCGGTCGGTTCCACGACGAGCTTGAGGTAGGTCGCGAACAGCCTCATGGAGGCGACGAGTTCGTCGTCGGCGACCGTCACCACCTCGGGCTTCGCCCGGGTCAGGATCTCGAAGGGCAGGGCGCCGATGTGCTGCGTCTGCGCGCCGTCGGCGATGGTCTGGGGGGTGTCGATGTGCACGATCCGGCCCTCGGCCAGCGAACGCTGCGCGTCGTTCCCGGCGGCCGGTTCGACGCCGACCAGCCGGCAGCCGGGCGCCAGCGCACCGGCCGACAGGGCGGTGCCGGAGAGCAGCCCGCCGCCGCCGAGCGGCACGAAGAGCGCGTCGAGACCGCCGGTCTCCTCGAAGAGCTCCTTGGCCGCGGTGCCCTGCCCCGCGATGATGTCGGGGTGGTCGTAGGGCGGGATCAGCGTGAGTCCCCGCTCCTCGGACAGGGCCCGGCCGATCTCCTCCCGGTCCTCGCGGTAGCGGTCGTACGTGACGACCTGGCCGCCGTAGCCCTTGGTCGCGGCCACCTTCGCGGTGGGCGCGTCGTGGGGCATCACGATGGTGGCGGGCATGTCGAGCAGCCGGGCGGCGAGCGCCACGGCCTGGGCGTGGTTGCCCGAGGAGTAGGCGACCACCCCGGCGGCCCGCTGCTCGGGGGTGAAGCGGGAGAGGGCGTTGTAGGCGCCGCGGAACTTGAAGGCGCCCATGCGTTGCAGGTTCTCGCACTTGAAGACCACGTCGAGGCCGAGCTGTTCGTTGATCTGGCGGGAGCGCATCACCGGCGTGCGGTGGGCGTGCCCGGCGATGCGCAGCGCGGCGGCCGCCACGTCGTCGTACGTGGGGACTGCGGTCATGCGGCACCTTCCGTCGTGGGCCCGGGTCCGGTCCGGGGCGGTCCGGCCCCGTCCCACGCAGCGTAACCAGAGCCGCGCCGCCGGGGCACCTCCGACGTGCGGACCATAGGATCACTCTATGCCGCTGCCTCCCCGGGTCCCCGATCTCGCCGCCCTCGACCTGCTGCTGAGCGTGGTCGAACTGGGCAGTCTGGGACGGGCCGCGCAGGCGCACGGCATCAGCCAGCCCTCGGCGAGTTCCCGGATCCGCTACCTCGAGCAACTGGTCGGGCTCCCGGTGCTGGAGCGCAGCACGCTGGGGTCGCGGCCGACGGAGGCGGGGGCCCTGATCGCGGAGTGGGCGGGCCCGGTGGTGGAGTCGGCGCGGCGGCTGGGCGCGGGCATCGACACGCTGCGGGAGCAGCGGGACGCCCGGCTGCACGTGGCGGCGAGCCAGACGGTGGCCGAGTACCTGCTTCCCCGCTGGCTGGTGGCGCTGCGGGCGCGGCCGGCCACCGCGGACACCACGGTCACGCTGGAGGCGGGGAACTCCGCGGGCGTGGCCGAGGCGGTGCTGGCGGGGCGGGCCGGGCTGGGTTTCATCGAGGGGCCCCGGGCGCCGAAGGGGCTGGAGAGCCGGCCGGTGGCGCAGGACCGGCTGGTCGTGGTGGTCGCCCCGACGCACCCGTGGGCGGGGCGCGGCGCGCTGGCGGCCGAGGAGCTGGCCGGGGCGCGGCTGATCCAGCGGGAGCCGGGCTCGGGCACGCGCACCTCCTTCGAACGGGCCCTGGGGACGCTGCCGGCCGGTCCGCGACCGGAGCCGTTGCTGGAGCTGTCCTCGACCACCGCCATCAAGACGGCGGCGGCGGCCGGGGCGGGACCGGCGGTGCTCAGCTCGCTGGCGGTCTCGGCCGAGCTGGCGGCCGGCACGCTGAAGTCCCCGCCGGTGACCGGGCTGGACCTGCGGCGCACCCTGCGCGCGGTGTGGCCGACCGGGACCCGCCCGGCGGGCCCGGCCCGCGACCTGTACGGCATCGCCCGGCACTCGGGCCAGGGGGCGGCGGGCGGGGCGGGAGCGTAGGCCCTCGGGCCCTGGCCCGGGGTCCGGTCCGAGGAGCGGCCCGGGGTCCGGGCCGGGGTCCGGTCCGAGGAGCGGCCCGGGTCATAGAACGGGCCTATGGACCCATCGGCACGACGGGGCTACCGGCGTGCGGGCGGCGGACGGAGGGTGGAGCCGTCCGAGAGTTCCTTCCGATGAAGCAAGGCACCGCGATGTACACCCTCCTCTTCCTCCTCGTCTTCCTGTGCGTGGTCGCACTCCTGCGGGGCTGGCCCGCCCGGCTGCGGATGCCGCTGTGGGCGTTCACGCTGCTCGCCTCGGTGGCGGCCTTCCTGCCCCACGTCTTCGACCACACCTTCCACATCGCCCTCTGAGCCGTCCCCGGCTCTCGGAGGAGGAGCACCCCCTCATGAACACCACCACCGCCACCACCCGCTCGAACCGGCTGGGCCTCTTGTTCGCCCACGCCTATGTGGTCGGACTCTGCGGCACCCTGGCCGGCGCCTACTTCTTCCAGTTCGGCCTGGCCGAGTACCCCTGCCCGATGTGCCTGCTCCAGCGGGTCTTCTTCCTGCTCAGCGCCCTCGGGCCGGCCTGGATCGTGTACCGCTCGCGCAAGGGCGCGGTGACCGCCCGCGAGTGGGCCGCGGGCTGGGGCTGGGCGGTCGTGGCCGCGCTGGCCGGCAGCACCGTCTCGGCCACGCAGGTCCTGATGCACATCGTGCCCCCGGACCCCGGCTACGCCGGTGCGCTCTTCGGGCTGCACCTGTACACCTGGGCCCTGATCGCCTTCCTGGCCGCCGCGACGGCCGCGGGTCTCGCGCTCTTCCTGACCGACCGGGCGGAACCCCGCGACGCCGGGGTGAGCTGCCGGGCGCTGGCCTCGGCCGCCCCCGTCACCCTGGGCGTGCTGGCCCTCTTCGCGGCCAGCAACCTGGTGGCCTGCTTCCTGCTCCAGGGCTTCCACTGGCAGATGCCCGGGGACCCCACCGCGTACCAGCTGTTCCTGGACCTGTGATCCGCAGACCGTGACCCGACGCCCCGGCCGCACCGACGGCCGGGGCGCCGGTGGGCAGGTCGGCGGGCCGCAAAGCTGACGCAGCGCGGGGCCGGGGTTCGCCTTCCGGGCCGGACGGATCTAACATCCGGCCCCATGATCGACCCGATGAGCACCCCCGGATTCGACGCGGTCCTGTGCGACCTCGACGGCGTGATCCGCTTCTACGACGGCGCGGACGTGGCGGTCCTGGAGCGGGCGGCCGGTCTCGCGCCGGGCACCACGGCGTCGGTGGCCTTCTCGGCGGAGGTGGACGGGCCGCTGCTGCTGGGCCGGATCGGCCGCGAGGAGTGGGTGGCGGCCATCGCCGAGCACGTCCCGTACGAGCTGGCCCGCACCTTCGCGTACGCCGAGTCGCGGGTGGACCAGGAGGTGGTGGCCCTGCTGCGGGCCGCCCGCCGGACCCGGCCGCTGGTCCTGGTCACCAACGCCACACCCTGGCTGTACGACGACCTGACCGCGCTGGGCCTGGCGGACCTGGCGGACGCGGTGGTCAGCAGCGCCGACGTCGGCTGCGCCAAGCCCGACCCCCGCATCTACGAGATCGCCGCCGACCGCGCCGGCGTCCCCGCGCACCGCTGCCTCTTCGTCGACGACCGCGAGGAGAACGTCACCGCCGCCGCCCGGCTCGGCATGACGGCCCACCACTACACGTCACTGCCGGCCCTGCGCGCCGTCCTGGGCTGAGCCCGGCGGCCGGCCCGCCCGCGGGGCGGGCCGGGACCCGCGGTCAGGTCAGGTCGAAGTCGCCTTCCCGGGCGCCCAGGACGAAGGCGCGCCATTCGTCGGGGGCGAAGATGAGGGAGGGGCTTTCGGGGCGTTCGCCGTTGCGCATGGCGATGAAGCCCTCGACGAAGGCGATCTGGACATCGCCCGCGCCCTGGCTGCTGGACTGCCAGTCCGCGTTGGTCAGGTCCAGGTCCGGCTTGCTCCACCCGGTCAGCGGATGCGTGGTCATGCTGGCTCCCTCCGGTTCCGTCGTCCGGGGGCAAGGGTAGCGACGCGGCCGGGCGCCGGACAGCACGCGATCCGGCGCGCGGCCGGCGGGTGTTCGCCCGCCGGCCGGGCGCCGGCCGGTCAGGACTGCGGCGGCTCGGCGCCCACCAGCCACATGGCGAAGAACTGCGCCCCGCCGCCGTAGGCGTGGCCCATCGCCCGGCGGGCGCCGGGGACCTGGTGCTCCCCCGCCTGGCCGCGGACCTGCAGCGCCGCCTCGGCGAAGCGGATCATTCCGGAGGCACCGATCGGGTTGGTGGAGAGCACCCCGCCCGACGGGTTCACCGGCAGGTCGCCGTCGAGTTCGGTGACCCCCGACTCGGTGAGCTTCCAGCCCTCGCCCTCCTCGGCGAAACCGAGGTTCTCCAGCCACATCGGCTCGTACCAGGAGAACGGCACGTACATCTCGACCGCGTCGATCTGCCGCCGCGGGTCGGTGATCCCGGCCTGCCGGTAGACGTCCGCGGCGCAGTCCTTGCCGGCCTGCGGGGAGACGAAGTCCTTGCCCGCGAAGAGGGTCGGCTCGCTGCGCATGGCCCCGCCGTGCAGCCAGGCCGCCGGCCGCGGGGCCCGCTCGGCGCCGGTCCGGTCGGTGAGCAC
This sequence comes from Streptomyces sp. NPDC089919, assembly GCF_040684615.1. Taxonomy (NCBI): domain Bacteria; kingdom Bacillati; phylum Actinomycetota; class Actinomycetes; order Kitasatosporales; family Streptomycetaceae; genus Streptomyces; species Streptomyces sp. NPDC089919. The sequence continues at coordinate 63,012 of NZ_JBFBGK010000020.1, read as the reverse complement.
CATCGCGCAGGCGCCGTCCGAGGAGGGGCAGGTCTCGGAGTAGCGGATCGGGTCCCAGAGCATGGGCGAGGCCTGGACCTTCTCCAGCGTGATGTCGTGCTCGTGCAGGTGCGCGTACGGGTTCTTCAGCGCGTTGCGCCGGTCCTTGTACGCCACCAGCGAGCCGACCGAGTCGGGGGCGCCGGTGCGCCGCATGTACGCCCGCACGTGCGGGGCGAAGAAGCCGCCCGCGCCGGCCAGCAGCGGCTGCTGGAAGGGCACCGGCAGCGAGAGCCCCCACATGGCGTTGGACTCGGACTGCTTCTCGAAGGCGAGGGTGAGCACCGTGCGGTGCACCCGCGCCGCGACCAGGTTCGCCGCCACCAGCGCGGTGGAGCCGCCCACCGAGCCGGCCGTGTGCACCCGCAGCATCGGCTTGCCGACCGCGCCGAGCGCGTCGGCCAGGTACAGCTCCGGCATCATGACGCCCTCGAAGAAGTCGGGGGCCTTGCCGATGACGACCGCGTCGATGTCCGCCCAGGTCAGCTCCGCGTCCTCGAGGGCCCGCCGGGCGGCCTCGCGGACCAGGCCGGCGAGGGAGACGTCGTGCCGGGCGGCCACGTGCTTGGTCTGGCCGATGCCGACGACGGCCACGGGCTCCTTACTCATGTGAGTCCCCTTCGAGGACGGCGACCAGGTTCTGCTGGAGGCAGGGGCCGGAGGTGGCGTGGGCGACGGCGCGGTCCGACTCGCCGCGGTGGATGCGGGCGGCCGCCTCGCCGAGCCGGATCAGGCCGGCGGCCATCATCGGGTTGGCGGCCAACGGCCCGCCGGACGGGTTGACCACGACGCCCTCGTCCAGGCCGAGGGCCTTGCGCAGGACGACCTCCTGGGAGGTGAAGGGCGCGTGCAGTTCGGCGGTGTCGACCGGTGCGTCGAAGACGCCGGCCCGCTCGGCGGCCAGCCGGGCGGAGGGCGAGTCGGTGAGGTCCCGCACGCCCGGGGAGTGCGCCTCGATGCGGTGGTCGATGCCCCGGATCCAGGCGGGCCGCCCGCACAGCCGGCGGGCGGTGTCCCCGGCGGCCAGGATCACGGCCGCCGCGCCGTCGCCGACCGGCGGGCAGTCGCCGGTGCGCAGCGGCATGACCTGGTAGTCACCCATGGGCACGTCCCCGCGCAGCTGGGCGTGCGGGTTGTCGGCGGCGGCGGTGCGGCTGCGGGCGGCGATGGCGGCCAGCGCCTCCTCGTCGGTCTCGCCGGCGTCGATCAGGGCCTGGGCCTGGAGCGCGGCGAGGGCGACCGCGTCGGGCCACAGGGGCGCCAGGTAGTAGGGGTCGAGCTGGCGGGTCAGCACGTCCCGGACGGTGCCCGGGGAGGACTTGCCGTAGGAGTAGACGAGGGCGGTGTCGGCCTCGCCGGTCTGGAGCTTGACCCAGGCCTCGTACAGCGCCCAGGCGCCGTCCATCTCCACGTGGGACTCGGAGATGGGGGGCCAGGCGCCGACGCCGTCGAGGGTCATGGTGAAGGAGAAGGCGCGGCCGGCGAGGTAGTCGCTGGAGCCGGAGCAGGTGAAGCCGATCTCGCCGGTCTTCAGGCCGGTCTGGGCGAGCACCTTGTGCAGCACCGGCATGACCATCTCGACTTCGCTGAGCTCGTCGCTGCGGCGGGTGTGGTCGCTCTGGGCGAAGGCCACGATCGCCACGTCACGGATGCCACGGCCCATCACAACAGCTCCTTGTACGCGTCGTAGTCGGCGTCCGGTTCGCCGGTCGGCCGGTAGTGGTCGGGGTAGCGGCCGCCCTCGGTCCACACCGGTTCGACCCGCAGGCCCATCCGGACCTGGTCGTAGGGGATGCCGCCGATCCGGCCGTGCAGGGCGAGGCCGGCGCCGTCGAGGGCGATGTGGGCGTAGACGTACGGCACCTCGATGTCGAGGTTCTTGGCCTTGATGTTGACGATGCAGTAGGTGGTGACGGTGCCGGCCGGGCCGACCTCGACCTGGTCGGTGGTGGCCACCCCGCAGGTCGGGCAGGCGCCGCGGGGCGGTACGTACACCTTCTGGCAGGAGGGGCAGCGCTCGCCGACCGTGCGCCGGCCGGAGAGGGCGTTGATGTACGCGGTCTGGGCGCGGCCGGGGCTGTAGGTGTAGTCGAGGCGGGCCTCGGCGACGATGCCGGTGACGGGGTCCGCGAAGGAGCCGTCGTGCGGGCGGGCGGCCGGCGCGTCCGGGGCCGGCTCCCCGGCCGGTTCGAAGCAGGCGATGTCGGTGATGGCGCCGGTGCGTTCGGCGGCCCAGCGCACCCGTACCCGCATCCCGGTGTGGACGGCTTCGGGGCCGGGGGCGTCCAGGGCGTGCAGCAGAGCGGTGTCGGCGCCGTCGAGCCGCACCAGGACCCAGGCGAAGGGGGTGGCCAGTGGCTGGTTGCGGCGCGGGTGCGGGTTCCAGGCCCAGGTGGTGACGGTGCCGGTGGTGCCGACCTCGACGAGTTCGCGCAGTTCGGCGGCGGTGGCGGGGTCGTACTCGACGGGCGGGACGAGCACCTTGCCGTCGGCGGTGGTCACCCCGAGCAGGGTGCGTTCGCGCAGCCCGGTCAGGAAGGCGCTCTGCACCGGTCCGAGGGACCGGGTGAAGGGGAATTCGACGACCAGCGGCGCGCTGAGGACTTCGGTCACGGTGTCAGGGGCTCCTTCTCAGGCGCGCCGGTAGACCGGCGGGCGCTTCTCGGCGAAGGCGCGGGCGCCTTCCTTCGCGTCGGCGGTGTCGAAGACGGGCCAGCCGCGGGTGAGTTCAGCGGCCAGTCCCTCGGTCTCGGTGAGCTCGGCGCTCTCGTAGACGGAGGCCTTGACGGCTTCGACGGCCAGCGGCCCGCAGGCGTTGATCTGCTCGGCGACGGCCAGGGCTGCGTCCAGCGCGGTGCCGTCCGGGACGACCCGGCCGACCAGGCCGATCCGCTCGGCCTCTGCCGCGGTGTAGGGGCGGCCGGTGAGCAGCATCTCCAGGGCGTGGGTGCGGGGGATCTGGCGGGGCAGCCGGACGGTGGAGCCGCCGATGGGGAACAGGCCCCGCTTGACCTCGAACAGGCCGAAGGTGGCGCTCTCGGCGGCGACCCGGATATCGGTGCCCTGCAGGATCTCGGTACCGCCGGCGACGCAGTAGCCCTCGACGGCGGCGATGACGGGTTTGCGCGGCCGGTGGTGCCGGAGCATCGCCTTCCAGTGCAGGTCGGGGTCGGCCTTGAGGCGGTCCCGGTAGTGGTCGCCGGCCATGCCCTTGCCCGCCAGGGCCTTGAGGTCCATGCCCGCGCAGAAGTCCCCGCCGGCTCCGGTCAGGACCACCGAGCGGATCCCGTCGTCCGCGTCGGCCTCCAGCCAGCCGTCGTACAGCCCCACGAGCAGGGGCAGGGACAAGGCGTTCTTGGCCTCCGGCCTGTTCATGGTGAGCACCAGCGTGGCGCCGTGCCGGGTCACTGCGAGGTGTTCGGTCCCACCCATTGCCGTCCTCCCGTCTCAAGACCTAGAACAGGTTGCAGGAGTGGCGGTGCCAGTTCAATAGTTTTCTGACAGGCAGTCAGATTTCTTCGGCGGCGCCCTTCCCCATTGGGGTGCGCGGCGCTCTAATAAGCCGCCGAGCGAGCCAGTGCCAGGGATTTCCGGGGTCAGGAGGAACGGTGGAGTACAACCTTGCCGACCTGTTCGAGTCGGTCGTGGACGTGGTCCCGGACCGTGAGGCGCTCGTGTACGTCGACCACCCCGGCACCGGCGCCGAGCGCCGCCTGACGTACCGGGAGCTGGACACCGCCGCCAACCGGCTGGCGCACCACCTGATCGACCGGGGGCTGCGCCCGGGCGAGCACCTGGGGCTGCACCTCTACAACGGCGTCGAGTACCTGCAGACGGTACTGGCCTGCCTCAAGGCCCGCCTGGTGCCGGTGAACGTCAACTACCGGTACGTGGAGGAGGAACTGGTCTACCTCTACCGCGACGCGGACCTCGCGGCGCTGGTCTTCGACGGGGAGTTCACCGAGCGGGTGGCCGCCGCGCTGCCGCAGACGGAGAAGCTGCGCCACCTGATCCGGGTGGGCGAGGCGCCCGAGGGGGCGCCGGAGCCGGCCGTCGAGCCGGTGGCGTACCAGGCGGCGGAGGCGGCCGGCTCACCCGAGCGGGGCTTCCCGGCCCGCTCGGCCGACGACCTCTTCATCATCTACACGGGCGGCACCACCGGCATGCCCAAGGGCGTGATGTGGCGCCAGGAGGACCTGTTCTTCGCCGGGCTCTTCGGCGGCGAGCCCTCGGGCGAGCCGGTCAAGCGCCCGGAGGAGCTGGCCGAGCGGGTCGCCGCCAAGGGCGCGGGCCTGACCTTCTTCCCCGCTCCCCCGCTGATGCACGGCACCTCCACGCTCACCTCCTTCGTCGCCTTCAACTACGGCCAGCGGATCGTCATCCACCGCAAGTACGCCCCGGAGGAGGTGCTGCGGACCATCGAGAAGGAGAAGGTCTCCAGCGTGTCCCTGGTGGGTGACGCGATGCTCCGGCCGCTGATCGACGCGCTCAACGGCCCGCTGAAGGGGACCGACCTCTCCTCCCTCTTCAGCGTCTCCTCCTCCGGCGCGATCATGTCGGAGACGGTCCGCGCCGAGTTCCAGGCGCTGGCGCCCAACGTCATGCTGCTGAACAACTTCGGCTCCTCCGAGTCCGGCTCCAACGGCCGCGCCACCGACGACTCCGGTCCGGCCAAGGGCTTCCGGCTGCTGGTCAACGAACGCACCCAGGTCGTGGACCCGGCCACCCACGAGCCGGTACCGGTCGGCACCCCCGGCCGCCTCGCCCAGCGCGGGTACGTCCCGCTGGGCTACTACAACGACCCGGTGAAGACGGCCGAGACGTTCTTCCAGCGCGGCGAGGAACGCTGGGTGCTGCTGGGCGACATGGCCACGGTCGACGAGGAGGGCATCGTCACCGTCCTGGGCCGCGGCTCACAGTGCATCAACACCGGCGGCGAGAAGGTGTACCCGGAGGAGGTCGAGCAGGCCCTGAAGTCCCACCCGGACGTGTACGACGCGCTGGTGGCGGGAGTGCCGGACGCGAAGTGGGGCAACCACGTGGCGGCGGTGGTCCAGGTCCGCGCGGGGGCGCCGCGGCCGTCGCTGGACGACATCCAGGCGCACTGCCGGACCCGGCTGGCCGGGTACAAGATCCCCCGCCAGCTGGTGCTCACCGACGTCATCCAGCGCTCCCCCAGCGGCAAGGCCGACTACCGGTGGGCCCGTGAGGTGGCGACCACGGCGGACGCCGGACGGGACTGACGCGGCGGGCCGGGACCCCCGGGGGGCGAGCTACGGGCCGCCCCCGGGGGCCCTGACGGGTGATCTTCACGCGGGTCGACGGCCGCCGGGGCGGGCCCCGGGGGCACCGTGCCGATACTCCGGGGCATGAGATCCGTCCGCACCGCCGCTCTTCCGCGCCTGGCCGCGGTCACCGCGCTCACCGCCCTCGTCGCCCTCGGCTCGCCGCTCCCGACCGCCGCCGGCACCCCGGCGGCCGACGGCGGCCACCGCACGCACTGCGTCAGCTCCCGGCCGCCCCAGCGCGGTTCCGCGCTGGAGGTGCTGCGGATCGCCGAGGCGGCCAAGAAGGAGCTGGACCTCAAGTCGGTGATCCTGCGGGTCACCCTCGACGGCCGCGAGGTGGTCACCTCCGCCCTCGGCGAGTCGATGACGGACGTCCCGGCCCGGGCCGACATGCACTTCCGCAACGGCAACATCGCCATCAGCTACCTGGGCACGGCCCTGCTGAAGCTGGTCGACGAGGGCAGGGTCTCCCTGGACGACCCGGTCGGGCAGTGGCTGCCCGACCTCCCGCACGGTGACAAGATCACCCTGCGGATGCTGGGCGCCTCCGCCACCGGGCTGATCGACTACGTCAAGGACCCGGCCTTCCAGGCGGCGGTCGGCGCGGATCCGTTCCGGCAGTGGACCGCGGACGAGCTGACCTCGATCTCGACCACCAAGCCGCTGCTGTACCGCCCGGGCACCAACTGGAGCTATTCGCACGCCAACTTCGTCCTGCTCGGCGAGGCCCTGGAGAAGATCACCGGGACCCGGCTGGACCACCTGCTGCACCACGAGGTCCTGGGACCGCTCGGCCTGACGGAGACGAGCAACAGCTTCACGCCCGACATCCCGACCCCCGTCCTGCACGCCTTCAGCGGCGGGCCCGGGGACTACCAGGAGTCCACCTTCTGGAACCCCTCCTGGACCACGGCCCCGGGCGCGGTGGAGACCACCGACATCTGCGACCTGGCGCGCTCGGCGTCCGCGATCGGCTCCGGCGAGCTGCTGTCCGAGCCGTCCTACCGGGAACTGCTGAACCCCGGGACGGTCGGCCTGGGCACCCCGACGAAGAAGTGCCCGGCGACCCTCTGCATCCCGCAGACCGAGGCCACGCACTACGGCATGGGCGTCCTGGTGCTGGGCGACTGGATCTCCCAGCACCCGCTCTTCTTCGGCTACTCCGCGTCGATGGCCTACCTGCCGTCGAAGCGGCTCTCCATCGCGGTCTCCACGACCAACGGCCCGACCGCCCCGGCCACCCACAACGCGCACACCATCGTCCAGCGCATCGCCAAGGCCCTCGAGCCCGGGCACCCGATCCCGGACTTCGGCTGACGCTCCCGCCTCCTGGGGGCCGTCAGGCCCCCAGGAACTCCTCAATACGGCTGGCGAACCAGCCCGGATCGTCGCGCTCCCGGGCCGCCTCCAGCCGGTGCTCCAGGGGCACCGGCAGCCCCACCGCCCAGGACGTGATGGTGGCCAGCACCAGGCGGCGGACCAGATCCCGGCACGGATCCGCACCCGACTTCTTGACGCCGCCGCTCAACTACCGAATGATCGGTCGGCATGACGGATCTCCTGGATGCGGCGGAACGGCTCGACCCCGAGGAGCTGGCCGCCCTGCAACTGGCCCGGCTGCGCGAGACCCTGCGGCACGCGTACGCGAACGTCCCCTTCTACCGGGACTCCTTCGACCGGGCCGGGGTCGCCCCGGACGACCTGCGCACCCTGGCCGACCTGGCCCGCTTCCCCTTCACGACCAAGGCGGACCTGCGGGACAACTACCCCTTCGGGATGTTCGCCGTACCGCAGTCCGAGGTCCGCCGGATCCACGCCTCCAGCGGCACGACCGGGCAGCCGACCGTGGTGGGGTACACCGAGCGGGACCTGGAGACCTGGGCCGACGTGGTGGCGCGCTCGCTGCGCGCGGCCGGCGCCCGCCCCGGCCACAAGGTGCACGTGGCGTACGGCTACGGCCTGTTCACCGGGGGCCTCGGCGCCCACTACGGCGCCGAGCGCCTGGGCTGCACGGTCATCCCGGCCTCCGGCGGCATGACCGAGCGCCAGGTCCGCCTGATCCTGGACTTCGAGCCCGAGGTCATCATGGTCACCCCCTCCTACATGCTGACGCTGCTGGACGAGATGGAGCGCCAGGGCGTCGACCCGCGCGCCACCTCGCTGCGCACCGGCGTCTTCGGGGCGGAGCCCTGGACCGAGGAGATGCGCCGGGAGATCGAGGAGCGGCTGGGCATCGACGCCGTGGACATCTACGGGCTCTCCGAGGTCATCGGCCCCGGCGTGGCGCAGGAGTGCGTGGAGACCAAGGACGGGCTCACGGTGTGGGAGGACCACTTCCTGCCCGAGGTGGTCGACCCGCTGACCGGCGAGGTGCTGCCGGACGGCGAACACGGCGAGCTGGTCTTCACCTCCCTGACGAAGGAGGCCATGCCGGTGGTGCGCTACCGCACCCGGGACCTGACCCGGCTGCTGCCGGGCACCGCACGGCCCGCCTTCCGGCGCATGGAGAAGATCACCGGCCGCAGCGACGACATGATCATCCTGCGCGGGGTGAACCTCTACCCGGCCCAGATCGAGGAGATCCTGCTCCGCACCCCCGGCGTCGCCCCGCACTTCCAGCTCCGCCTGACCCGCGAGGGCCGCATGGACGCCCTGACCGTCCGCGCCGAGGCCCGCCGCGACACCTCCCCCGCCGACCGCACCGCGGCCGCCGCCTCGGTGGTCCGCGCAGTGAAGGAGGGGGTCGGCGTCTCGGTCTCCGTCGAGATCGTCGACCCCGAAACCCTGGAACGCTCGGTCGGCAAGATCAAGCGGATCGTGGACCTGCGCAAGGACTGAGGGCGGCCCTCAGGTCGGGCGGTTGCCCGACCGGGGGGCGCTTTCGTGGAGCCGGGCTCAGGGCTTCTCGCCCACGGCCGCTCGCAGCCAGTCCAGGGTCCCCTGCCCCAGCAGTTCCTCAGCGAGCCGCTGGCCCGTCTCGGTCGTCAGCCGGGCCCGGCTGTTGTCGATCCAACGCTGAGCTGCCGCGTACCCCTGGGCCTTGTACTCGATCCCCTGGAGCAGGCACTCCAGCTTGTCGGCGTCGCGCGCGCAGATGGCCTCCGCCGATCCCTTCCCCTCGTACTCGGCGACCAGATCTTGGATCGTCGCAGCAAGCAGCTCGGGCATGCCGGCCGTCTGATCGGCGGTCACCGCTTCCGGATCGGCTCCGGTCGAGTATTTCTTGCCGAGGTGGTTGACGTCTCCGGTGCGGGTCTCCTGCGTGTCGTGCCAGACCGCGAGGAACGCCGCCCGGGCCGGGTCTGCGCCTTCCAGCTTCGCGATGACCGATGCGATGAGGGAGGTGCGCCACGAGTGCTCGGCCACGGTCTCGGGCTGCTTGACGCCGGCCATCCACCATCCCGTGCGCGCAGCGTTCTTCAGGGTGCCTGCCTCGAAGAGGAAGCGTGCCACCGCGGACAGGTCGTCAGCCACGTCTGTTCTCCTTCTCATGCCTCCGCGAGACGGATGGCGTACCGGATTCCCTCGAGCTCTCGCCGCGCGCGTGTCGAAGTCTCGGTGCCATCCAACAGCATGGGCAGGCGGTCCCGCAGATCATGACTGGCGGAGGAGCTGCGAAGGAGCCCCGGGCGCAGTGCGAGCAGGGCCCAGAGGGTGTGGATGTTGAGGTCGTAGAACCCTCGGTCCGGGGTAAGGCCGGCAACTAGGTGGCGGAGCAGCACGTGTCCGTGCCACGCAGGTCTGCCGGAGCTGGCGATGAAGTCGTCTGAGAGCTGAGGGTGCGCGCTCTCCCCGATCCAGTACGCCCAGTAGTTCAGGTTCGCGGCCTCGCCCGCGTCATCGTCGTCCAGGGTGGTGGCGATGAAGTGCCGCATCCGGTCACGGTCGCCTTGCCGTGCCGCCACCGCTGCGACGGAGCGGGCCGCGAGCCAGCGAGTCAGCCAGTCGTCCGGGCGGTCCGCGCGCTGCTGCTGGCTCAGCCAGCCGGAGGTGTCGGCAGCATCGTCGTACCCGGCCAGGTACAGGGCTTGGCGTCGGAGAAGGAAGTCACGACCGTGAGCCTCCTCGGCGGTGGCTCGCATCCGGTGGAAGAACCGACGACGGTCCTCGGCGGTCAGTTCTGGCCGAGTCGGGACGGGTCCCCGTCGAGGTCGGGGTGGTGGCCCGAGTCCGCGCATCGTCTCGGGTGTGACTCCGTTCAGCGGCCAGGCCAGCACCTCGACGAGGTCGCGCTGCAACACCCATGCGCCGAGCGGGCTGTCGCCGGTCGGTCCCTCATCAGCGAGGGCGCTGCTCAGCAGGACGTCCGCCTCCAACCCCTTGTCGAGGGCGAGGAGGAGAGCGGGACTCGCACCCATGCGCATGAGGCGGTGTCGGTGGACGAGCATCTGCCCCATGGGCAGCGACGTCAGTGGGCGCCGTCCGGACTCCCAGCCCGCGACCGTGTCGGTCGACACTCCGAAGGCCTCGGCGAGTGAGTCCTGGGTGTGGGCGAGCTGCTCGCGGATCACGCGGAATACATGGCCGGACACTACCCCGGAACGACCGGGTCGAGCGGTTCCCCGACTGCGGGTCAGGGCGGGCGGGGCGCCGTTGCCCATGACGTCTCCTCTGCCTGCGTCTACCCCAAACTACCCGTACCAGCAGTCACTTCGCGCGACCTTGCGCTCTTCCTAGGCTCCTCTCATCACTCGCTGACAACGGTAGGGAGCCCCATCCATGACCCAAGCGCCGCTCAACTTCACCCCCCTCGACCACGCGCTCCTGAACCGCCGCGTCGTCGACACCCGATCACTCCGCGAAGGCGTACTGACGGCCGTTCTGGTCGAGGACGGCGAGCCGCTGGCGTACGTCCGCGGGGACGACCACCGCGAGTTCACCGCCCCGCCCGCGGCCCTGCGGGCCGTGCGGTGAACGGATGGCGGAGTCTGGCGCGGATGGAGGCCGAGGCAGCGAATCTGGTGGTCATCGGGCTGGGGCTGGCGGTCACGCCGTCGGCCGCCCATCCCGGGGGCGTCTGCCGGACCGCCACCGTGCCGTGCCCGCGCTGCCGTCGGCCGGGCACGATCCAGCGACTCCTCGGCTCCGACCTGGTCCGCTGCGACCCCTGCCGCGGCGGGTTCGGGATCACCCACGGCCCCGTCCACTGCTGGCAGCCGATCCGCTGAGGAGAAGCCATGCGCATCTGCTGCGGCGAGGCCGGGGGCTACCCCCGGTTCGGCCCCCGGACGGCGTAGGGCAGGCCCGGGATCGGATTTTGCACGGGTCTGGGGCGGTTCGTGGTACTCAGGATGCGTGACACTGATGCCCCCGGGCGGCGCCGGGCCCCCGCATCGGGTCCGGCGGCTGTACGACCGGCTGGCCGGCTCGGTCACCGGGCTGGCCTGGAGCCGCGGCCGCGAGATGGAGCTGATGCACCGGGCCATGGGTTTCGCGGCTCTGGGGTTCCTCACCCTGATCCCCCTGCTGATCGTGGTGGCGGCCGCCGCGCCCGGCAGCTTCCAGGGCTTCGGCCGGTGGCTGGGGCAGGGGCTCGGGGTCTCGGCCTCCTCCCGCGAGCAGATCGAGCTGCTGTTCGGTGCCAGCGCCGGGGCACTCGAACGGACCACCGCCTTCGGTCTGGCCGCGCTGGCCGTCTTCGGACTGACCTTCGGCTCGGCCGTCCAGACCGGCTACGAGAAGGTCTGGGACCTGCCGACGGCCCGCTGGCACACCATGTGGCTGCACGTGGTCTGGCTGGCCCTGCTGATCGTGTTCCTCGGGGTCCTGATCGCCGTCTCCCCGCCGGGCGACGGCATCGCGCGCACCCTGCTGGCCGGCGCCGCCGACTCGGTGAGCACCATGCTCTTCTTCTGGGTCTCCCAGCGGCTGCTGCTGGGCGGACGGGTCCGCTGGAGGGCGCTGCTGCCCGGCGCGGTGGCCACCACGCTGGGGCTGCTGGGCCTGCGGGGCTTCTCCCAGCTGGTGTTCTCCCCCCTGATCGCCTCGAACGCCGTCACCTACGGAGCGTTCGGCACCCTGCTGGTCGTGCAGTCCTGGCTGGTGGGCGTCGGGTTCGTGGTGTACGGGGGCGCGCTGGTGGGACGCCTCTTCCACGAGCACCGCACGCTGCGGCGGCTGCGGCGGTCGGGGATCCTGCCGCCGGGGCCCGGGCCGGGTCCGGAGCCGGGGCCCGGCCGGGGGGTGTAGGGACGCCGGACCGTCGGCCGCTGCGACGGTGGACGCGTCGGGGCGTTGACAGTTCCCGAGCCGCGCTGCGATGTTGATCATCCGGCCCGGCCCCGAACGAACGGTGCTCCCCCATGCCCATGCCCAGCCCCTACGGCCTCCCCACCGGGCCCGCCTTCGGCACCCTGATCGACCCCCGCCGGCTCGGTCCGCGGATCGGCCGGCCGGGCCTGGTGGTGCTGGACGCCTCGGTCGGCGCGCACCGGGACGCCGGGCGGCACATCCCCGGCGCCCGGCCCTTCGACATCGACGGGGCCCTCTCGGACCACACCGGCCCGCTGCCGCACACGATGCCGGGAGCCGAGGCCTTCACGGAGGCGGTGCGCGCCCTCGGGGTGGACGACCACAGCACCGTCGTGGTGTACGACGCGGCCGGGATCTACTCCAGCGCCCGGGCCCGCTGGATGTTCAAGGCCATGGGATTCGACAACGTCGCGGTGCTGGACGGCGGGCTGCCCGCCTGGGAGGCGGCCGGGCTGCCGGTGGAGCCCGGGCCGCCCGGCCCGGCGCCCCGGCGCGGCGGCTTCACCGCCCGGCCGCGCCCCGGGCTGCTGGTCGGCGCCGCCGAGGTCGCCGCCGCCCTGGCCGAGCCGGGCGCCGCCGTCCTGGACGCCCGGACCCGCGGCCGCTTCGCCGGTACCGAGCCGGAGCCGCGGCCCGGCCTGCGCGCGGGCCACATGCCGGGGGCGCGGAGCCTCCCCTTCGGCGAGCTCCAGGACCCCGACGGCCGGATGCTGCCCGCCCCGCGGCTGCGCGAGGCCATCGAGGCCGCGGCCGGTCCGAGCGAACGCCTGTACTTCAGCTGCGGCTCGGGCGTCACCGCCTGCGTCCTGGCCCTCGCCGCCGAACTGGCCGGCTACGACGACCTGTCGGTCTACGACGGCTCCTGGGGCGAATGGGGCCTCCCGGGCCCCCTCCCGGTGGTCGAGGGCCCCTGACCTGCGCCGTACCGATCCGCGCGGTCCGGGGCGGGTTCAGTCGTCGGGGAGGACGGTGCCGTCCTCGTCGAGGGTGGGGTGGATGCGCTCGGGCGGCTGGGTGTTGGTGTCGGAGGGGCGGGGGGTCTCGGGGCCGTCGGGGCCCCAGCGCAGCAGGCGGCGGGTGCGGCCGATCCGGTACACGGCGCCCTGGAACTCCAGGCGGTTGACCCGGCCGGCCCGGAGCCGGTCGGCGGCCTCCGCGTACTCGGCCAGCTCGGCGGCGGCCGCGGCGTCCGCGGTGAAGGTCCGGGCGTCGGCGTGGAGTTCGGTGAGCGGGATCAGGTCCCGCATCCGCGGCCACATCCAGGTCAGCGTGAAGTCCAGGGCCCGGCGGGCCGCGTGGGCGCTGACGTGGGGGCCGTTGACCGGCGTCCAGCCGCCCTCCTTCTGCTCCACGACCGAGAAGGTCGCGGGCAGCAGCAGCACGTCCGGGTGGCTGGTCAGGGCCCGCTCCGAGTCGGCGCGGACGTCCCGGGGGAAGCGGGCACCGGTGTAGGCGAGGGTGGCCACCGCCAGGACCTCCGCGGCCTGGGAGGGGGTGCGGGGCGCGAGCGGATCGAGCACCAGGCCGTCGTCGACCTTCGGTTCGGCCGCGCCGCGGCTCCAGTCGGGGACGGGCGGCTCCGGGTCGGTGGGCCGGGGCGGTTCGATCCCGTCGGGGCCGGTGGCGGCGTACTCCTCGGCGCGGACGACCCGGTAGCGGGCGTCCCCCACGGCGAGGTCGTCGACCCGCTCGCGCTCGAGCCGGGCGACCGCCGCCAGCAGCGCCCGCCGCTCCGCCCGGTCCTGCGCGTCGTCCTTGGCGCGGTACCACAGCCGTGAGTTGAGGGAGTCCCGGGCCTGCTGCGGACAGCCCAGCGTCACCGGCACCACCACCCGCCAGCGCGGGGTGTCGTCCGGCTCCTGGACGGCCACCCCGAACAGCGGTCCGCGGACGGCGAGTCCGGTCGTGGCCGCCGCGGCGTCCACCGCGTCCGCCTCCATGGCGGCCTCCACGGGCTCCACCGGCCGCCGCACGATCACCGGCCAGCGCCCCGGCCCTGCTTCGCCACGTTCCATGCCCCCATCGTGCCGACTCCGCCCCGCCGCCGCGCCCGCTTTCCCGATTCCCCGCCCCTACGGGTCGCCGGACGGCCGGGTTCAGAACGGGTCGTTGATCCCGAGGTCGGCGCGCAGGGCGGTACGCAGGGTGCGCAGCAGCGGCCAGACCGCCTCCCGCGCCTCCTCGGCCGTCCCCAGGTCCTCGCCCCCGGCCGGCTCCCCCCGCTCGATCCGCTTGAGCCGGCCGTATACGTCGTTCAGCGCCCGGTTGGCGGCAGCTGCCGGGGCCAGCACCGAGTGGGGGGCGATCATCTGGGCCTCCGAATAGCGGTCCCGATGCGCGGCCTTGGCCGCCTCCAGCGCGGCCCGGTCCGCGTCCGTGGGGGCGCCCGCCCGCAGCACGAACAGGTACGTGCCCAGGGCGGTGGTGAACTGCCGGGCGTCCCGGTTGAGTTCTCCGTAGCAGGCGCGACGCAGGGCCAGCAGCTCGCGCGAGGCCTCCTGGTCCCGGACCAGCTCCAGCTCGCGGCGCCGGCCGCGTTCGGCGGCGCGCTGGGTGAGCAGCGAGCCGCCGAGGGTGCCGGTGACGCCCGCCACCGCGATCAGTACCGCCCCTAGATCCATTCGGGTGATGTTACGGACTGACGGCGAGGAAGAGGTAGGCGGCCAGGATGACCAGGTGGATGCCGCCCTGGAGGAGGGTGGCGCGGCCGGGGACGATGGTGAGGGCGCCGACCACGACGGTGAGGGTGAGCAGCACCATGTGGGTCGGGCCCAGGCCCAGGACCAGCGGGCCGGAGAGCCAGACGGAGGCCAGGGCGATGACCGGGATGGTCAGGCCGATGCTGGCGATGGCCGAGCCGAGGCCGAGGTTGAGGGAGGTCTGGACGCGGTTGCGGCGGGCGGCCCGGACCGCGGCCAGGGTCTCCGGCAGCAGCACGAGCAGGGCGATGATCACACCGACCACGGCGTGCGGGAGACCGGCGTCCGCGACCGCGGACTCGATGGTGGGCGAGACGGCCTTGGCGTTGCCGACCACCGCCACCAGCGCGACCACCAGCAGGCCGAGGCTGATCAGCGCGGCCCGGGCGGTGGGCGGCTCGGCGTGGTCCTCGTCCTCCTCGGCCGGTCCGGCGCCGGCCGCGGGTCCGGCGCCGGCCGGCTGCCCGGTGGTCGTCGGCCGTGCGGTGTCCGCCGCCGTGGCGACGGGCAGGAAGTAGTCGCGGTGGCGGACCGTCTGGACGGCGACGAAGAGGCCGTACAGGCAGATGGACGCACCGCCGGCGAACGCGAGCTGGGCGGTGGAGAACTCGGGGCCGGGCTTGCTGGTGGTGAAGGTGGGCAGCACGAGGCTGAGGGTGGCGAGCGTGGCGACGGTGGCGAGCGCCGTCCCCGAGCCCTCGGCGTTGAAGACGGCGACCCGGTTGCGCAGGGCGCCGACCAGCAGGGACAGTCCCACGATGCCGTTGCAGGTGATCATCACGGCCGCGAAGACCGTGTCCCGGGCCAGGGTGGAGGTCTTGTCCCCGCCGTCGGCCATCAGGGTGACGATCAGGGCGACCTCGATGACGGTGACCGCGACCGCCAGCACCAGCGAGCCGAAGGGCTCCCCCACCCGGTGGGCGACCACCTCGGCATGGTGGACGGCCGCGAGGACCGCCCCCGCCAGGCAGAGGGCGACCACCGCCACCGCGAAGCCGGGCAGGTCCCTGCCCCAGCTGAAGACGAGCGCCACGAGGGCGATGACCGGGACCACGACGGTCCAGTCGGTGACGGGTGACCTGGTTGCTGCCTTGCTCATGCCGTCACGCTGCCACGCCCGCCCGGTCCGGGGCGCGGGGCGCGCCGCCGGACCGGGGACGGGTGGGCATGGTCACACGCGGGCGCCCGGCCCGGCCGCGGGCGCGGCATCCGCCCCGCCAGGGCCGCACCGGGGGCCCCGGCCAGGACCAGGGCCCCGTCCCCCGCGCCGTCCGTCGGCCCGTCACATGGCCCGGTCGTGCCCCTCCCAGTACGGGTCGCGCAGCCGCCGCTTGTACAGCTTGCCGTTGGGGTCCCGGGGCATGGTCTCGATGAAGTCGACGGTCTTGGGCCGCTTGTACCCGGCCAGCTGCCGCTCGCAGTGGGCCAGGATCTCGGTGGCCAGCGGCTCGCCCGGCAGGTAGCCCTCGGCCGGCTCGACCACGGCCTTGACCTCCTCGCCCCAGTCGGCGTTCGGTATCCCGAAGGCCGCGGCGTCCGCGACGGCCGGGTGGGTGAGCAGCGCGGACTCGATCTCGGCGGGGTAGATGTTGACCCCGCCCGAGATGATCATGTCGATCTTGCGGTCCCGCAGGAAGAGGTAGCCCTCCTCGTCGAGCAGCCCGAGGTCGCCCACGGTGAAGAAGTCCCCGATGCGGTTCTTCCGCGTCTTGCCCTCGTCCTTGTGGTAGCTGAAGCCGCCGGTGCTCATCTTCATGTAGACGGTGCCCAGTTCCCCGGGCGGCAGCCGGTTGCCGTCGTCGTCGAAGACGGCCAGTTCGCTGATGGGCCAGGCCTTGCCGACCGTACCGGGCTTCTTGAGCCAGTCCTCGGCGGTGGCGAAGGCGCCGCCGCCCTCGCTGGCCGCGTAGTACTCCTCCACGCAGGTGCCCCACCACTCGATCATGGCGCGCTTGACGTGGTCCGGGCAGGGCGCGGCGCCGTGGATGGCGTGGCGCATCGAGGAGACGTCGTACCCGTCCTTCGTCGCCTGGGGCAGGGCGAGCAGGCGGTGGAACTGGGTGGGGACCATGTGCGTGTGGGTGGCGCCGTGCCGGTCGATCAGCCGCAGCATCTCCTCGGGCGTCCACTTGTCCATGACCACGAGCGGGTGCCCGATGTGCAGGGCCGCGCCCGCGAACTGGAGCACCGCGGTGTGGTAGAGCGGCGAGCAGACCAGGTGGACGTTGCCGTCGAAGGGGCGGATGCCGAAGATGCCGAGGAAGCCGCCGAGGTAGGTCTCCTCCGGGAGCTTGCCCTGGAGGGGGCGCCGGATGCCGCGGGGGCGGCCGGTGGTGCCGGAGGTGTAGTTCATCACCCAGCCGAGGGTGCGGTCGGCGGGCGGTCCGGCGGGCTGCCCGTCGAGGAGTTCGCCGTACGGACGGAAGCCGGGCACGGTGCCGACGGCGTACCGGCGCCCGGCGGGCAGGGCCGCCTCGTCGGCGGCGGCCACGGCCGCCTCGGCGAAGCGTTCGTGGGCGATGAGCACCTTGGCGCCGGAGTCGGCCACGATCCAGGCGATCTCGGGTCCCACCAGGTGGTGGTTGACCGGGACGAGGTAGAAGCCGGCCTGGCTGGCGGCGAGGTAGGCGGTCAGGAACTCCACGCCGTTGGGCAGCACCACGGCGAAGGAGTCGCCGCGTTCCAGGCCGGCCGCGCGCAGGCCGTGGACCAGCTGGTTGACGGCGGCGTGCAGCCGCCCGGCGGACCACTGCTCTCCGTTCGGAGCGGTGAGCACGATCCGGTCCGGTGCTTCCTGGGCCTGGGCCCAGAAACCGTTGGGCTTGTCGGTCATGGCGGGTG
Source organism: Streptomyces sp. NPDC089919 (assembly GCF_040684615.1). Classification (NCBI taxonomy): domain Bacteria; kingdom Bacillati; phylum Actinomycetota; class Actinomycetes; order Kitasatosporales; family Streptomycetaceae; genus Streptomyces; species Streptomyces sp. NPDC089919. Next base: position 45,893 of record NZ_JBFBGK010000020.1, on the reverse strand, counting down.
CTCTCCTCAGCCTCGTCCGGCGATGCGGTTGATGCGGTCGACGGCCTGCTCGAAGCCGCGGGTGAGGTCGTCGAAGACGGCCTGGACGCTGCGTTCGGTGGTCATCCGGCCGACGATCTGGCCGACCGGGGTGCCGAGCAGCGGCTGGACCTCGTACTTCTGGATGCGGGAGACGGCCTCGGCGACCAGCAGGCCCTGGAGGGGCATGGGCAGCGCGCCGGGTCCGGTGGGGTCGTCCCAGGCGTCGGTCCACTCGGTGCGCAGCTGGCGGGCCGGCTTGCCGGTCAGGGCGCGGGAGCGGACGGTGTCGCCGGACCCGGCGGCCAGCAGCTTCTCCGTCAGGGCCCGCGAGTGCAGTTCGGCCTCGGTGGTGGTGAGCCACAGGGAGCCGAGCCAGGCGCCCTGGGCGCCGAGGGCGAGGCCGGCGGCGATCTGCTCGCCGCTGCCGATGCCGCCGGCGGCGAGCACCGGCAGCGGGGCGACGGCCTCGACGACCTCGGGGACCAGGACCATGGAGGCGATCTCGCCGGTGTGGCCGCCGGCCTCGTAGCCCTGGGCGACCACGATGTCGATGCCGGCCTCGGCGTGCCGGCGGGCGTGCTTGGCGCTGCCGGCCAGCGCGGCGACGAGGACGTCGTGCCGGTGGGCGCGCTCGATGACGTCCGCGGGCGGCGAACCGAGGGCGTTGGCGAGGAGCTTGATGGGGTAGTCGAAGGCGACGTCGAGCTGGTTGCGGGCGACCTGCTCCATCCAGCCGGTGATCCGCCAGCCGGAAGCCTCGCCCTCGGCGAGTTCGGGTACGCCGTGCTTGGCGAGGGTGTCGCGGACGAACTCCCGGTGGCCCTCGGGGATCAGCGCCTCGATGTCGGCCTCGCTGATGCCGTCCACGGCCTTCTTGGCGGGCATGACCACGTCGAGGCCGTAGGGCTTGCCGTCGGTGTGCGCCTGCATCCAGTCCAGGTCGCGGGCGAGGTCGTCGGGGGCGGTGTAGCGCACCGCGCCCAGGACGCCGAAGCCGCCGGCCCGGGTGATGGCCGCGGCGACCGCCGGGAAGGGCGTGAAGCCGAAGATGGCGTGCTCGACTCCCAGTTTCTTGCTCAGCTCCGTCTCCATGGGCGGCAGGATGCCGCAGGGCGGCGGGCGAGGGAAGAGATTTTCTGATGCTGTGTCAGATTCTTTGCGGCCCGGTCGGCGCGGGGCCGGGCCGGTGGGCGGGCAGATACTGGGGGACGCGCCGCGGCGGAGGAGGAAGGCCGGTCATGGGTGGAGACACGGGCGGGGTGAGCCGCCGGAGGCTGGGCGGGCGGCTACTGGCGCTGGGCGGGCTGCTGATGGCGGGGTCGCTCCCGGGACCGGCCGCCGCACACGGGCCCGGCCGGGGCCGCGGCGGGGGCTTCCGCCCCGCCGGGAGCCCGCCGGCCGGTGGCCGGGACCGGCACGGCTGGGGCGGCCCGGGCGGCTGGCGCAGCCTCCGCTACGGGCCCGGGCAGGGCGCCGGACTGCTGGAGGCCCACCTCGATGAGGCGCTGGCCGAGGCCCGCCGCTTCCTCGGCCCCTCGCCGGAGCACCCCTGGTACGCGGGCGGGGTCGTGCTGGCCGGACGGGGCCGGACGGTCGCCCTGCACGAGGCCTTCGGCGACGCGCTGCGGTACGCCGACTACGACGGGCGCACCGACACCGCGCGCGAACTGCCCGCCGCGGAGCGGATCCCGGTGCAGCGGGACACGGTCTTCGACCTGGCCTCGCTGACCAAGCTCTTCACCTCGCTGCTGGCGGTGCAGCAGATGGAGCGCGGGGCGCTGGAGCTGGAGTCGCCGGTGGACCGGTACCTGCCGGAGTTCACCGGGGGCGGCAAGGAGGACATCACGGTGCGTCAGCTGCTGACGCACACCTCGGGCCTGCTGTCCTGGGTGCCGTTCTACCGGGAGAGCACCCGGGAGGGACAGTTGCGGCTGCTGTGGTCGGTGCGGCCGCAGGAACCGCCGGGGACGGTCTACCGCTACTCGGACCTGAACCTGATCGCCCTGCAACTGCTCCTGGAACGGATCACCGGTCACCCACTGGACGCCCTGCTCCACGACGAGATCACCGCTCCGCTCGGGATGCACCGCACACGCTTCAACCCCCCGCTCTCCTGGCGCCCTTCCATCGCCGCCACCGAGGTGGCCCGGCCGCCCTGGTCGGGCCTGGACCGGGGCCTGGTCTGGGGACAGGTGCACGACGAGAACGCCCACACCCTGGGCGGGGTGGCCGGGCACGCCGGCGTCTTCGGCACCGCCTGGGACCTCGCCGTGCTGGCCCGCACCCTCCTCGACGGCGGCGCGTACGGCGGCACCCGCATCCTGTCGGCCGCCTCCGTCGAACTCCTCTTCACCGACTTCAACACCGCCTTCCCCGGCGACGACCACGGCCTGGGCTTCGAGCTCTACCAGCACTGGTACATGGGCGCCATGGCCACCCCGCACGCCGCCGGCCACACCGGCTTCACCGGCACCTCCCTGGTCCTGGACCCGGCCACCGACACCTTCCTGATCCTGCTCGGCAACTCGGTGCACCCGGTGCGCACCTGGCGGGCCGGCAGCGCCCCGCGGGTGGCCGTCGCCAACCGGCTGGCCCGGGCCGTCCCGGTGCGCACCCCGCACGGTGGCCCGGCCTGGTTCTCGGGCATGGCCACCGGTGGCAGCGGCACCCTCACCCTGCCGCCGCTGGGCCCGCTCGGCCCGGGCGCCCGGCTGCACTGCGCGCTGTGGTGGGACACGGTGCCGGAGCAGGGCGCCGTACACCTGGAGGCCTCCACCGACGGCGGCGGCAGCTGGACGGCCGTGCCCTTCCGCACGACCGCCGTCCGCGGCACCGCCGGCCAGCAGTTCCCCGACGGCTCCGCGGACGGCTGGTCCGGCCGCGTCTGGCACCGGCTCGAAGCCCCCCTCGGCCTCTGGGGGCGGGCGCCCGTCCGGCTCCGCTTCCGGCACCGGGCCGAGGGCAGGTACGTGGGCCGGGGCGTGTACGTCGACGCCATCCGGGTCCGCGCCGGCGGCCGTACCGTCTTCGCCGAGGACCGCCCCGCCGACGCCGCCCGCCTCGAAGCCGTCGGCTGGACGCGCTCCCCCGACTGAGCGGACCGCTCCCCCGCCCGCCGGACGCCGGGGCGCGCCGCCGCCCGGCCCGGGCCCGTCCCCCCGACACTGTCTCCCGTACGGGCGGCCGTACCGGAGCGGGCACGCGGGAGGCGCGGTGGCACGTGCGGCACAGCCGGTGGTGTGGCTGAGCCCGCTGATGGCGGTGCTCACCCTCGCCACCGGGATGATCGAGGCGGCCAGCCTGCTGGCGCTGGGGCCGGTCTTCACCGGGATGCAGACGGGGAACGTCCTCTTCCTCGCCTTCGGACTGCTCGGCCAGGGCGGCCTGTCGGTGGTGGCCCCAGCCGTCTCACTGGGCGCGTTCGTGGCGGGCGCGGTCCTGGGCGCGCGGGTGGAATGGCGGCTGGAGGAGGCCCGGCAGCGGTGGTTCATCGCCGCCGTACTGACGGAGGCCGTCCTCGTGGCGGTGGCGGCCCTGACCGCCTGGGGCCTGGAGCCCTCGCACGGCATGCCCACGGCCCGTCACCTCACCACCATCGGCGTGCTGTCGGGCGCCATGGGGCTGCGCAACGTCACCGCCATGCGGGCGGCGGTACCGGACATGCCGACCACGCTGGTGACCCGGGCGATGACCGCCTTCCTCGGCGGCTCGCTCCTCGGGCACGACCCGTCCTTCGGCCACACCACCGCCGCGAGCCTGCGGCGCGCCGCGTCGGTGGCGGCGATGTTCGCGGGCGGCGCGGCGGGCGCGGCCTTCGTCCGCCTCCACTGGCCGCTGCACCTGCTCCTGCTGGCCGCCGCCGCGCTGGCGCTGCTGGTGGCCCTGGCCACCAGCAGGCGCCCGCTGCTCACGACCCACTGAGGCCGTCGGAGCGGACCGTGCGCTGGAAGTCGGGGCCGTCGAGGTGGGCCATCACGTACGCGTACTCGTCGGGGTGCCTCGCCACCCGAGCCAGCGCCCAGGCGGTCCGGGCGTCCATGCCCGGGCCGAAGCCGTCGGCCAGCCGCCTGGCCTGCCGGGTCGTCAGCGGCGCGAGAACCCACCGGGCGAGGCTGAACCTCACCCGGCCGGCGGCCGTGCGCCGTGAGCCCGGGACGTCGAGATAGGACCCGCCCCCGGAGGCGGGGTCGGGCGTGTCCGCAGCAGTCACGCAGCCGAGTCTCCCGACGCACCCCGCCCCCGGACCGCCCACCCGCCCGGAGATCACCGGGACGAGCGGCCGCCCCGCCGACGGGTTGACGCCGCCGGGGCGGGGGCGAGGGCCAGCCCGGTCACCTCCCCAGGGCCGCCATGGCCGCGTTGTGGCCCGGGATGCCGCTGACTCCGCCGCCGCGGGGGGCGCCGGCGCCGCAGAGGAACACGTTGGGGTGGGCGGTGGCCACGCCCCAGCGGCCGGTGCCCTCGGCGGCCTCCGCGTACGGGAAGGCCAAGTCGCGGTGGAAGATGTGGCCGCCCGGCAGGCGCAGTTCGTGCTCCAGGTCGAGCGGGGTCTTGGCCTCGATGCAGGGCCGGCCGTCGGCGTCCAGGGCCAGGCAGTCGGCGATCGGCTCCTCGAGGTGGGCGTCGAGCTGCGCGAGGGTGGCGGCGAGCAGCTTCTCCCGGGCGCCGTCGTTGTCCTCGGCGAACAGCCGGGCGGGCGCGTGCAGTCCGAAGAGGGTCAGGGTCTGCCAGCCGGCCGCGGCCGCCTCGGGGCCCAGGATGGACGGGTCGGTCAGGGAGTGGCAGTAGATCTCCGAGGGCGGGGCGGCCGGCAGCTCGCCCGCGGCGGCCTGCGCGTAGGCGGTGGCCAGTTCGCGGTAGCCCTCGGCGATGTGGAAGGTGCCGGCGAAGGCCTCGCGCGGGTCCACGGAGCGGTCCCGCAGCCTCGGCAGCCGCCGCAGCAGCATGTTGACCTTCAGCTGGGCCCCCTCGGCCGCCGGCCCCGCGGGCTCCTCGCCGAGCAGCCGCGCCAGCGCCTGCGGGGAGGCGTTCACCAGCACCTGCCGGGCGGCGACGTGGCCCTCGCCGTGCGCGGTGCGGTAGGTGACGCCCGCCTCGGCCGCGCCGTCGGTGTCGATGCGCAGGGCTTCGTGGCCGGTGCGGATCTCCGCGCCGGCGGCCCGGGCGGCGTCGGCCAGCGCGGTGGTGAAGGCGCCCATGCCGCCGACCGGCACGTCCCAGTCGCCGGTGCCGCCGCCGATGACGTGGTAGAGGAAGCAGCGGTTCTGGAGCAGGGACGGGTCGTGGGCGTCGGCGAAGGTGCCGATCAGCCCGTCGGTGAGGACCACCCCGCGCACCAGGTCGTCGGTGAAGCGCTCCTCCACCGCCCGGCCGAGCGGTTCCTCGAACAGCATCCGCCAGGCGTCCTCGTCGCCGATCCGCTCGCGCAGCGCGGCCCGGGTGGGCAGCGGTTCGGTGAGGGTGGGGAAGACCCGGCCGGCGACCTTGCGGGTGGTCTCGTAGAACTCCGCCCAGCGCGTGTACTCCCGGTCGGAGCCGGTCAGGGCGGCGAAGGCGGCGCGGGTGCGGTCCGCCCCGCCGCCGACCAGCAGGCCGGTGGGCCGCCCGTCGCGGACGGCGGGGGTGTACGAGGAGATGGTGCGCCGCCGGACCGCGAAGCTCAGGCCCAGGTCGTCGACGATGGTGCGGGGCAGCAGGGAGACGAGGTAGGAGTAGCGGGAGAGCCGGGCGTCGACGCCGGCGAAGGGGCGCGTGGAGACGGCCGCGCCCCCGGTGTGGTCCAGGCGCTCGAGGACCAGGACGCTGCGGCCGGCGCGGGCCAGGTAGGCGGCGGCCACCAGGCCGTTGTGCCCGCCGCCGACGATCACGGCGTCGTAGACGTCCTGGGCCGGCCGGGGGGACTCGTCGGGTGCGGTCATGGCTCTTCGTAACACGGCCCGCGGGCCGTCCACCAGAGGGCCACACCGGCCGGTCAGGCGCCCGCGGGGGCCGCGCCGCCGTGGGCGGGCACCGCGCCGCGCAGCGCGGCGATGCGCTGGTGCAGCGCGGTGGCCTCGGCGGGGCGGCCGGCGTGGCCCAGGCAGTACGCGCGGTCCGCGAGCGCGGCCAGCGTCTCCGGGTGGGTGGGGCCCAGGGCGCGTTCGCGGGCCGCGGCCACCTCCTCGTACCCGGTCAGCGCCTCGGCCCAGCGGCCCAGCCGTCCCAGGGCCACCGCGGCCTCCCGGCGGCTGAGCTGGGTGTCGGGGTGGTCGGGTCCCAGGACCGTCGCCCGCAGGGCGGCGACCTGGCGCGCTTCCTCCAGGGCGGCCTCCCACCGGCCGAGGCGGCCGAGGTTGACGCCCAGGCCGTGCCGGGCGCGCAGGGTCTCCGGGTCCCGGGCGCCGTAGCCGCGGGTGCGGTCGGCGGCCAGGGCGCGGTAGTGCTCCAGGGCCTCCTGGCTGTGGCCCAGGCGGCCGAGGCTGATGCCGATCTCGTAGCGGGTGGCGAGGGTGTCGGGGTGGTCCCGGCCCAGGGTCCGCTCGCGGGCCCTGGCGACCTCGCGGTAGCCGGCCAGCGCCTGGGTCCAGCGCTCCAGCTGGCCGAGGGCGTACGCGGCCTCGTACCGGCTGGTGAGCGTGTCGGGGTGGTCGGCGCCGAGCACCCGGGTCCGGGCCCCGGCCACCGCGTCGAGCAGCAGGTACGAGTCCTCGGCGCGGCCGAGCCGGGCCAGGGTGAGGGCGAGGTTGTGGCGGCAGCGCAGGGTGTCCGGGTGGTCGGCGCCCATCACCCGGTCGCGCAGGGCCAGTACCTCGGTGTACAGCGCGTGCGCCTCGGCGTGCCGGTCGAGCCGGCCGAGGACGAAGGCCATCTCCTGGCGGGCCGCGAGGGTGTCGGGGTGCTCGGCGCCCAGGGCGTCCCGGCGGGCCCCGGCCACCGCGGCGTACTCGGTCAGGGCGTCGGCGGGGCGGCCGCCCCGGGCGAGGGCGTGGGCGTGCTCGTAGCGGGCGGCGAGGGTGCCGGGGCGCTCGGGGCGCAGGGAGCGCAGCCGGGCGGTCACGCGGGGGTCGGCGGGCGCGGTCGGCAGGGGGTCGCCGGCCTGGCCCGGCCCGGCCGGAGGCGTCGTCCCGCGGGTCCAGAAGGCCGTCAGGGCGTCCAGGGCGCGCACCCCGGCCGCCGCCGCGCCCTGCGGGTCCACGGGCGGCAGCGCGGCCTTGGGGCCGGCGTACATCTGCCGGGCCCAGTGCGGCAGCGGCGGACCGGCCGGCTCCGCCGTCCCGGCCGCGGGCCGGTGCGCCACCGGCGCCCCGTGCGCGGTCCCGGCGCCACGGCCCTCCACCAGCCGGCGGTGCAGCAGCCGGGCGTCCCCCGGCCGCTCCTCGGGGCACTTGGCGAGCAGGTCGAGGACGATCCGCTCGAAGTGGCCGGGCAGCTCGGGCCGGTGCTCGCGCGGCGGTACCGGCGCGGTGTCGCGGTGGCCGACCAGGACCGACCAGGAGTCCCCCAGGTCGAAGGGGGGCGCGCCGGTGGCGATCTCGTACAGCACGCAGCCCAGCGAGTACAGGTCGCTGCGGTGGTCGACCTCGGAGTCGGCGATCTGCTCGGGGGACATGTAGTGCGGGGTGCCCATGGCGACGCCGCCGCCGTTGAGCTTGGCGGTGAAGCCGATGTCGTGGGCGAGGCGGGCGATGCCGAAGTCGCAGATCTTCACGGTGCCGTCGCTCAGCCGCATGATGTTGGCGGGCTTGAGGTCGCGGTGGACGATGCCTTGTTCGTGGGTGTACGCGAGGGCGGCGGCGACCTGCTCGGCGATGTCCAGGACCTCGTCCACGGGCAGCGGCCGGCCCTTGGACTCCTCCATGACCTGGCTGAGGTTGCGGCCGTCGAGGAGTTCCATGACGAGGTAGAGCAGTCCGCCGGAGGCGCTCTCGTCGCCGAAGTCGTGGACGACGGTGACGCCGCGGTGCTGGAGCGAGGCGGCGACCCGGGCCTCGCGGCGGAACCGCTCGCGCAGGACCTGGGTGAAGTGCGGGTCCCGGTCGGGGCCGAGCGGCTTGAGGCATTTGACCGCTACGTGCCGGCCCAGCGACTCGTCACGGGCGCGCCAGACCTCGCCCATGCCGCCGCGCCCGATCAGGTCGATCGGTCGGTACCTGCCCTGTATCAGTCTCTTTTCAGCCACTTCCGCCATCGCGTCTTGCCGCCCCCGTCGTCGTGCTACGCCCTCCCCGGCCGGTCCAGTATGGCCGCCCCTCTTCGCAGTGTGTACGTCGAGGGACGCGCTGTCGGCCCCAGACGGGCCATTGCCTTCAAGATGTGACCCGGCGGCAGCTGCCAGCGTAGGCGGGCGGGAATGCTGCGCAACACGAGGCCGGTGAGGCGCAAGCGCCTGGTCACGGCGGCGGCCGGCGGTGCGGGCCGGCCGTACATGCGGTGCGCCCACTCGGGCAGCGTGCCGTACGCGAGCCCGGCGAGGGGCCGCCACAGCAGGGCGCGGGCCGGTACCAGCAGGGCCGGCACGGGCAGCCGGCGCAGGAAGGCGTCGACCTCCCGGGCGTCCGGCCCGGCGGCGAGATCCGGCCGGATCCGGTCGAAATAGGCCGCGAGGGCGGCGGTGTCGGCCGGCACCGTCGCGGGATCCAGCCCGACCATGCGGGCGTTGACCCGGTTCTCGTCGACGTACCGGTCCGCCTGCTCCGGGGTGAGCCGGACCCCGGACCGGCGCAGCACGTGCAGGAAGGAGTCGATCTGGGCGCAGTGCACCCACAGGAGGAGTTCCGGGTCGTCGATCCGGAACTCCTCGCCGGTGGCGGGGTCGGTGGCCCGCAGCCGGGAGTGCAGCGCGCGGACCCCGGCGCCCGCCCGCTCGGCGGCCTCGGTGGTGCCGTAGGTGAGGGTGCCGACGAAGTCGGCGGTGCGCAGCAGCCGGCCCCAGGCGTCGCGGCGGAAGTCGGAGTTGGCCAGCACCCCGCGGACGGCCCGGGGGTGCAGGGCCTGGAGGTAGAGGGCGCGGACGCCGGCCAGCCACATCACGGGGTCGCCGTGGCAGTTCCAGGTGACGGAGTGCGGGCCGTAGAGCCCGGGGTCGGCCGGGGTCGGGGCGCGCCCTCCGCGGTGTGCCGACGCTGCGCTCATGCCTGCCCGCCTCCTCCCCCGGTCACTTGCAGGCCAGGCCCGGCCCCTGCGCCGGTTCGAAGGCCAGCGGGGGCTGGCCCGCCGTCTCGAAGACCGCCACCTGGTCGGACTCCAGCTGGACGTACCCCGGGGCGTAGTCCCGGGCGGTCCAGTCCACCCGCGGGCCGGCCACCTCCGACGGGAAGTCGGTGCGGATCTGGACCAGTCGCCAGTACCGGCCCGAGAACTTCAGCGTACTGATCCCACAGTGGGTGAACAGGTCGAAGCGGTACCAGGTGCCCACGACGGCGCGATCCGGTCCCTGTTGCGGCTGGTCCGGGTCCACCGCGCCCGGTGCCGGGCGCTCCTCCCCGGCGGAGCCGTCGGCGGACGAGCCCTCGGCGGTGCCGGCCTGGGCGGCGGTGGCGCAGCCGGTCACGGCCAGGGCGGCGACGAGGAGGAAGGGGACGAGCCGGCGCACCGGCGCCGGCCGGGTGGTGGAGGCGGTCATGGGGGGAGCCTTCCGTGCGGGACGGTGATGCGGATGGGACGCACGCGGCGCGCAGCCGGTTCCGCCCACCGTCCGCCGCTCACCCGTCCGGCGGCCCGCCGGCGGTCACCAGACCCGATTCGTAGGCGGCGATGACGGCCTGGGCGCGGTCCCGGACGGCCAGCTTGTCGAAGATGCTGGTGATGTGGTTCTTCACCGTGGAGAGGCTGATGTCCAGGGTCCGGGCGGTCTCGGCGTTGTCCAGGCCGGTGGCCATCGCCCGCCACACCTCGACCTCGCGGGGCGTGAGCTCGGCGAACCCCTCCGCCAGCGGCCGGGCGGCCTCCCGCGGCGGCCGTACGTAGGTGGCGATCAGCCCGGTGAGCAGCCGGGGCGCGACCACGGCCTCGCCGGCGTGCACGGTGCGGATGGCCGCGCTCAGCTCCTCCGGGGAGCTGTCCTTGGGCAGGAAGCCGCAGGCCCCGGCGCGCAGCGCGCCCACCACGTACTCGTCGAGGTCGAAGGTGCTCAGGGCCAGGACCCGGCTGGCGGGGACCGTGTCGGCGAGCCGGGCGGTGGCGGCGACGCCGTCGAGGACGGGCATGCGGATGTCCATCACCACCACGTCCGGGCGCAGCCGCCCGGCGAGTTCGACGGCCTGCGCGCCGTCCTCGGCCTCGCCGACCACCTCGAAGTCCGGGTCGGGCGAGAGGATCAGCGACAGCCCGCGCCGGACCAGCGACTGGTCGTCGACGATCAGCACCCGGATCGGCGGGGACGGCTCGGTCATCGGGCGGCCTCCTGACGGGGGCGGTCCGCCGGCACGGGCGCGCCGCCCGGTACCGGCAGCTCGGCGCGGACGGCGAACCCGTCGGCGGTGGGGCCCACGGTGAGGGTGCCGCCGTGCAGGGCGACGCGCTCGCGCATGCCGACCAGGCCGTGCCCGGGCCGGCCGGCGGGCTGCTTCTCCGCCCCGGCGCCGTCGTCCCGCGCCTCGACCGTGACCCGGTCGTGGTGGTAGGTCAGGCGGACGCTCGCCCGGCTCGCGCCGGCGTGCTTGCGGGTGTTGGTCAGCGCCTCCTGCACGATCCGGAAGACGGTCAGGGCGGTGGTCGGCGGCAGCGGCCGGGGCGGCCCGTCGACGGTGAACTCGGTCGGCAGGCCCGCGAGCCGGGACTCGGCCAGCAGCCGGTCGAGGTCCTCGATGCCCGGCTGGGGTCCGGCGGGCCCGGTTTCCGGCTCGTCGTCGGCCCGTAGCACGTCGAGGAGTTGGCGCATCTCGGCGAGGGCGAGGCGGCCGGAGGACTCCAGGGTGACCAGGGCGTCCCGGGCCACCTCCGGGCGGGCCAGGTTGGCGCGGGCGCCGCCCGCCATCAGCTGCATGGTGGTGATGTGGTGGGCGACGATGTCGTGCAGCTCCCGGGCGATGCGCCGGCGTTCGTCGGCCACGGCCCGGTCGGCGAGGAGCCGCCGGTGCGCCGCGACCTCCCGCTGCCGGCGCTGCACCGCCACGCCGGCCCCGGCGACGATCCCCGCCGACAGGAACGAGGAGACCACGTCCGTCCAGGTCGGGGGGCGACCGCCGGCCTGGCTCAGCACGGCGAGCAGGGCGGTCGCGACCGCGGCCACCGCCGTCACCGCCCCGCGGCAGGCCCGGGCGACCGAGTACACGGCGACGACCAGGGTGGCCCCGAAGTGGCCCGGCAGCGGCATGGTCACACTGGCCGCCACGTCGAGCGCCAGGACGGCGGCGAGCACCGCCACCGGACGGCTGCGCCGGGCCAGCAGCGGTACGGCGCCCAGGGCCACGAGGAGGAAGCCGGCCACGGTCACCCCGTGTCCCGTGTCGGGGCCGGTGAAGAGCACGTACCCGAGGACGTTCAGCACGCAGGCGCCGCCGGTGACCAGGGCGTCGTTGCGGGCCCAGGGCGGCTCGGCGTCGTCGGGGCGCGGCGGCGCGGCGCCGCCCGCGGTCGGTGGGCGCATGGGCATCTGGGGTCCCCCTGTCTCCGGCCGTCTGGTCCCCCGGCTGGGCCGGCCTCCCCGACAGCCTTGCACAGCCGCGACGGTGGCGGTGACCTGGGACGACGGTCGGGACCCGGGCCCGCGGCCGGAGTAGGACCCAGGTCCTGGTCGGCCGTCCGGGGCGGGAGCGCGGGCCCCCGGGCGGATCATCCGCCGCCACGACGCCGGGCGGGGTCACCGGCTGATGGGCTGGGAGCAGGCCGGAAGACCCCGGCCGATCCCCTGCGAGCCGTCCCCGGAGGACTCCTTGATACGCGCCCTGACCCGCTTCGCCACCAGGCATCCATGGAAGATCATCGCCGTGTGGGCGGTGCTGGGCGTCGCGCTGGCCGGTGTGACGCCGGTCCTGACGGCCCGGGTCACGCAGAGCCAGACCGGTGACTTCCTGCCCCGCGAGTACGACTCGGCCGCCGCCCTGCGCATCGCCGAGGAGCGCTTCGGCGCGGACCCGGACGCCGTCACGGTCACGGTGCTGGTCGCCAGGAAGGACGGAGCCCGCCTGACCGCAGCCGACCACGAGAAGGTCGCGGCCGGGGCGGCGCGGCTGGGGAAGCGGCGGATCGAGATGCCGCGCGAGGACGACATGCCGTCCTTCCTGGTGCCCGACCGCTCCCAGACCCCCCGGGTCGCCACCGCGATGACGGCTCCCGACGGCCGCTTCGCACTGCTCTCCGTGGCGCTGACCGGCAACGCCGCGGACGAGGGGGTGCAGGGCGTCTTCCGGGCCTTCCGGGACACCGCCCGCAGCCAGTTCGCCGAGGCCGGGCTGCGCACCGGCTTCACCGGGCCGCTCGCCGACGGCGTGGACACCGCCGACTCCCACAAGACGGCCTCGACCATCGGCAGCGCCCTGATCATGGGGCTCATCGTGCTGCTGAACGTCCTGGTGTTCCGCAGCCTGCTGGCGGCGGTGCTGCCGCTGCTGGCGGTCGCCCTGATCAGCGGGGTGGCCGGCGGGGCCGTGGCGGGCGCCGCGATGCTCACCGGACTCCAGCTCGACGCGGGCACCCCCGGCCTGATCGGGGTGGTGCTGCTCGGCATCGGCGTCGACTACTTCCTCTTCCTGCTGTTCCGCTTCCGCGAGCAGCTGCGGTCCCGGCCCGGGCAGCCGGCCCGGGAGGCCGCCGCGCAGGTCTGCGGACGCGTGGGCACCGCGATCACCTCGGCCGCCCTGACCATCGTGGCGGCGTTCGCCACCCTGGGACTGGCGAGCTTCGGACAGTTCCGTTCGATGGGACCGGCGATCGCGGTCGCCGTCCTGGTGATGCTGCTCGCCGGGCTGACGCTGATGCCGGCGCTGCTGGCGGCCGCCGGGCGCCGGATGTTCTGGCCCTCCCGCTCCCTGCGCCGCGAGCCGCCGGCGGGCATCGCCGCCCGCTTCGGCGCGGCGGTCGCCCGGCGGCCGCTGGCGATGGCCGCCGCCTCGGTGGCGCTGCTCGCCGCGCTGGCCGCGGGGCTGGTGGGCATCCGGATGGACTACGGCCTGCCCGTCGGCGGCGAGCGGACCCCCGCCGCGGCCACCGCGGCCGAGATCTCCCGCTCGCTGCCGGCCGGGGTCTCCGACCCGGCGAGCGTCTACGTCCTGGCCGAGCCCGGCGACCGGCTCACCGCGGGGCGGCTGGGCGGGCTGTCCCGGGCGCTGGCCGGGGTCGACGGGGTGGGCCGGGTGGCCCCCGCCGTGCTCGACGGGGAGCGCCGGGCCGCCCGGATCGACCTGTACCCGACGCCGGCCCCCGGCAGCCAGGAGGTCCGGGACCTGGTCTCCGGGCCGGTCCGGGAGACCGTGGCCCGGCACGCCCCGGCCGGTACCACCGCCCATGTGGGCGGCACCGCCGCGATCTTCGCCGACGTGTCGGCGGCCGTGGACCACGACCTGAAGGTCGTCTTCCCGGTCGCGGCGGCCCTGATCGCGCTGATCCTGCTGCTGCTCCTGCGCAGCCTGCTCGCGCCGGTGGTCCTGCTCCTCTCCGTCGGGCTGGGCTTCGCCGCCACCCTGGGCGCCGCCACCCTCGTCTTCCAGCACGGCCTCGGCGAGCCGGGCGTCGCCTTCACCCTGCCGCTGGTGCTGTTCCTCTTCGTCGTCGCCCTGGGCACCGACTACAACATCCTGATCACCGACCGGATCCGGGAGGAGATGCAGCGGCCGGGCCCGGCCCGGGCCGCGGTGGCCCGCGCGGTGCGGCACACCGCCCCGGCGGTGGCGACGGCCGGACTGGTGCTGGCCGCCTCCTTCGCGACCCTGGCGACGACCCCGGGCAGCCGGCAGATCGCCTTCGCGATGGCGCTCGGCATCATGCTCTCCGCGATCGTCCTGTCGCTGGTCCTGGTCCCCGCGCTGGCCGTGCTCTTCGGGCGGGCGCTGTGGTGGCCGGTGCACCGGACGGCCGGGCCGGGACACGCGGCGGGCCCGGACGGGGCGGACCGGCCGCCCGCCCCGCAGCGGGAACCGGCTTGTCACTAGCTCCAAATCGAGAACCGGCCAATGCCATGCGATCTGGCTGTTGCACCAAGCATCTGCGAGACAATTGTCGATTGTCGACCGCAGATGCAAGATGACCCCTGGTGATTCCGGACGGAGGGGGCGGCAGATGGGCGAGCGAGACCACGCCGGTTCCGTGGGCGGCTGGCTGCGCGGCATCGAGGTGTTCGCGGGGCCCCTCCCGGAGTTCGTGCCCGAGGAGGCTCCGGACGACCCGGTGCGGCTGTTCCTCTTCTGGCTCTCCGACGCCGTGGCGGACGGGGTGCGCGAACCGCACGCCACCGTCCTGTCCACGGTCGACGAGGCCGGGGACCCGGACGCCCGGGTGCTGCTCCTCAAGAGCGTCGACGCGTCGGGATGGCAGTTCGCCGGGCACGGCTTCAGCCCGAAGGGCCACCAGCTCGCCGTCCACCCGCGGGCCGCGCTGACCTTCTACTGGCCCGAGCACGGCCGGCAGGTCCGGCTGCGCGGGCCGGTGCGGCCCGGCTCGGCGCGGGAGAACGCCGCGGACTTCCTCGACCGGTCGCCCGCCGCCCGCGCCGAATCCCTGCTGGCCCGCCAGAGCCAGTACCTCGCCGACCCGGCGGAACGCGACCAGGCGCTGGCCAAGTCCCTGGCCCTGGTCGCGCGGGAGCCCTCGCTGGTCGACTCCGCCTGGACGCGGTACGCCCTGGAACCCACGGTCGTGGAGTTCTGGCAGGCCGCGCGCGACCGCGGCCACGTCCGGCTGCGCTACGAGCGGACCGGCCGGGGCTGGGAACGCTGCCGGCTCTGGTCGTAGGTCCATCGGTACGCGGTACGAGGAAGCAGGGGAACGGACGTCATGGCAGCACCCGACCGGTTCGACGAGCAGCTGCGCGCCCTGGCGCTGGTGGAGGAGGAACGGCGGGCCGGGGCAGTGTTCTTCGAAGCGGTGGCCCGGGGTCTGGTCGCCCCGGGCCGCAGTGAGCGCGAGGTGGAGAACCTGGTCTCCTCGCTGGCCCGGGAGCTGTCCGGCCCGCGGGTCCGGCCGCCGCTCCCGGTGGTCCGCTCGGGCCCCCACACGCTGCTGCCGCCGGGCCGGGAGCCGGCGGTGGACCGGCTCCTCGACGAGGACGACGTGGTGGTCGTCGCCCTCGGCGCCGACTTCGCCCGGACCCTCGTCCTGGGCGGCGACCCGGCCAGGCGCCGTCTCCTGGACGACCTGCCGGCGGTGTACGGCGCCGCCCGCGAGGCCTACCGCGCCGACCCCGCCCTGACCGGCCGGCACCTGCACGCCGAACTCGCCGCCCGCGCCTCGAAGGCCGGCTGGACCCTGGCCGACACCCCCTGCGCCCACCTGGCGGGCACCGCCGACCACCCGTCCCCGGACACCCCGCTCCACCGCACCACCCCCGACGGCTGGCGCGCCCGGTGGACCCTCACCCTCCACCTCACCACCCCCACCGCCGACTTCGCCGGCACCTACACCCGCCCCCTGAACCCGACCGGCTGACCCGGCGCGGAGGTCAGCGGCGGACTCGGGGCATGCCGAGGCCTATCCAGGAGATGATCTCGCGCTGGATCTCGTTGTTGCCGCCGCCGAAGGTGAAGATGACGGCGGAGCGGTAGCCGCGTTCGAGTTCGCCGTGGAGGACCGCGCCGGCGGAGCCGTCCTTCAGGGGGCCGGCCGCGGCGACCACCTCCATCAGCCAGGCGTAGGCGTCGCGGCGGGCCTCGGAGCCGTAGACCTTGACGGCGGAGGCGTCCTGGGGGGTGAGGGTGCCGTCCTGGACGGCGTTCACCATCTGCCAGTTGAGGAGCTTCATCGCGTCGAGGCGGGCGTGGGTGCGGGCCAGCCGGCCGCGGACCCAGCCGAGGTCGATGACCCGGCGGCCGTCGGCGAGCTTGGTGTCGGCGGCCCAGCGCTGGACGTCGTGCAGGGCGCGGATGGCCATGGTGCCGTGCGCGGCCAGGGTGACGCGTTCGTGGTTGAGCTGGTTGGTGATCAGGCGCCAGCCCTTGTTCTCCTGGCCGACCCGGCGGGAGGCCGGGACCCGGATGTTCTCGTAGTAGCTGGCGGTGGTGTCGTGCGAGGCGAGGGTGTTGATGACGGTGCAGGAGTAGCCCGGGTCCGCGGTGGGGACCAGGAGCATGGTGATGCCCTTGTGGGCGGGGGCCTCGGGGTCGGTGCGGACCGCGAGCCAGACCCAGTCGGCGGTGTCGCCGTTGGTGGTCCAGATCTTCTGGCCGTTGACGACGTACGTGCCGCTCTCCTCGTCGCCCTCGCGCACCGCCCGGCACTTGAGCGCGGCCAGGTCGGTGCCGGCGTCCGGCTCGCTGTACCCGATGGCGAAGTCGATCTCGCCGGAGAGGATCCGCGGGAGGAAGTACGCCTTCTGCTCGTCGCTGCCGAACTGCATGATCGTGGGGCCGACGGTGTTCAGCGCCATCAGGGGCAGCGGCACGACCGCCTGGGCGGCCTCGTCGAAGAAGATGAACTGGTCCATGGGCGACAGGCCCCGGCCGCCGTACTCGACCGGCCAGCTCACGCCCAGCCAGCCGTCCGCCCCCAGCCGCCGGATGGTCTCGCGGTAGAAGCGCTTCTGCGCGGCCGGGTCCTCGTAGCGGGCGTAGACGTCCTCGGGGACCAGCTCGGCGAAGTAGGCGCGCAGTTCGGCACGCAACCGCTGCTGTTCTGGCGTGTATTCCAGGTGCACGGCCCCTCCAGGAGTCTCACGTGGCGTACCGGGGCCGGGCCCGGGCCGGGTGGTACCCGGCCGGGGCCCCGGCGGCGCACAGAGTAGAACCTGTTCCAAGAATCCGGAAGGGGCGCGTGACGCGCCGTCAGACCCGGACGCCGGCGGCGGGGCTGTTCACCCCCAGGGCGGTGATCAGGTCGGCGGCCGTGCGGACCATGGCCGCGCGGCCCTCGGAGAGGTACTTGCGGCTGTCCACGGCGCTCGGGTGGGCGGTGAGGTAGGCCCGGATCGCGTCGGTCATGGCGAGGTTGAGGGCCGTCCCGATGTTCACCTTGCTGATGCCGCCGGCCACCGCGGCGGCCAGTTCCACGTCCGGCAGCCCCGAGGAGCCGTGCAGGACCAGCGGGACCTCCAGCGCCCCGGACAGCCGTGCCAGCAGCTCGCGGTCGACGGCCGCGGTACGGGTGGTCATGGCGTGCGAGGTGCCCACGGCCACCGCCAGCGCGTCCACCCCGGACTCGGCCACGAACCGCGCCGCCTCCTCGGGGTCGGTACGGGCGCCGGGCGCGTGGGCGTCCAGGGCGGCGGCGCCGTTCTTGCCGCCCACCTCGCCCAGTTCGGCCTCGATCCACAGCCCGCTCGCGTGCGCCCAGTCGGCGGCCGCGCGGGTGGCGGCGAGGTTGTCGGCGTACGGCAGGTGCGAGGCGTCGTACATCACCGAGCCGAAACCGGCGTCGGCGGCCTGGCGCAGCAGCTCCTGGCTCTTGACGTGGTCCAGGTGCAGGGCGACGGGCACGGCCGCGGCCTCCGCGGCGGCCACCGCCGCCCGGGCCAGCGGCAGCACCCGGCCGTGCCGGTACTTCACGGCGTTCTCGCTGATCTGGAGCACCACCGGGGCGGCGACCGCCTCGGCGCCGGTGATCACGGCCTCGGCGTGCTCGAGGGTGATGATGTTGAAGGCGGCGACGGCGCCGCCGGCCGCGGCCGCGCGCGCGACCAGCTCTCCGGTACCGACGAGGGTCATCGGCCCTCCCCCGCGAGGATGACCGAGCGGGTCAGGTGGCGGGGACTGTCGGGGTCCAGCCCCCGGACGGCGGCGACGGCCAGCGCCAGCCGCTGCGCGCGCACCAGCTCGGCGAGCGGGTCGAGGGTGCCGTCGATCCAGCGGGCGCCGGTGGCCCGGACCTGGTCGGCCAGGCCGGCCGGGGCGCGGCCGAACATCATCGTGGCGCCGCCCTCGGTGGTGACGCTGATGGGGCCGTGCCGGTACTCCATGGCCGGGTAGGCCTCGGCCCAGGACAGCGAGGCCTCGCGCATCTTGAGGGCCGCCTCCTCGGCGATGCCGCAGGACCAGCCGCGGCCGAGGAAGGTGAACTGGCGGCAGCGCTCGAGCCCTTCGGGCAGCGGCTCGGCGAGGGCGGTGAGCGCGTCCTCCACGGCGTACTCGGGGTGCGCGCCGACGTGCGCGCGCAGCAGGGTCAGGGCGGTGGTGGCGAAGCGGGTCTGCACCACCGACCGCTCGTCGGCGAAGTCGAGGACGACGAGGTCGTCGGCGAGGGAGGTGACGGGGGTGGCCGGATCCCCGATGACGGCGGTGGTACGGGTCTTCCCGCGCAGCCGCTCCAGCAGGTCCAGCACCTCGGTGGTGGTGCCCGAGCGGGTCAGGGCGATGACCCGGTCGTAGCGGCGGCCCACGGGGAACTCGGAGGCGGCGAAGGCGTCGGTCTCGCCGTGGCCGGCGGCCTCGCGCAGGGCGGCGGCGGCGCGGGCCATGAAGTAGGAGGTGCCGCAGCCGGTGATGGCGACCCGCTCGCCGGCGGCGGGCAGGGCGGCGCGGTGGGCGGGGGCCGCGGCGGCGGCGCGCTCCCAGCATTCGGGCTGGGTCGCCAGTTCGCGGGCGGCGTGGCTGGTGGCGGCCGGGGCCGTCACGACGGCGACATCGGCGCCGAGGTCTGCACTCACGTCTGCACTCATTCCTGCGGGACTCCCTTGGATGCTCGTTCTTGCAAGTTAGCCTGTGGTTTCGCGCAACTTCAAGCATCTCTCTCAGGTTTCGCCGGGATAGGGTGCTCTCCTACCGGGACACCTGCCCCCTGAGGTGCACCCAGAGTCGTCCAAGGAGAGGATGGGAACCCCTTACATGTCCCGCGACGCGCGCTGGAAGACCCTGCTGGACCTGCTCGTGGAGCGCGGTCGGCTCGACGTGGAGGCGGCAGCCGAGGCCCTGGGCGTCTCGGCCGCGACCATCCGGCGGGACTTCGACGAACTGGCGGACCAGCAGTTGCTGGTCCGCACCCGCGGCGGGGCGGTCCCGCACGGCGTCTCCTACGAACTCCCGCTGCGCTACCGGGGATCGCGGCAGGCGGCGGAGAAGCAGCGGATCGCCGCTGCGGTGGCGGAGCTGATCGTGCCCGGCGAGGTGGTCGGCCTGACCGGCGGGACCACGACCACGGAGGCCGCCCGGGCGCTGGCCGCCCGGCCGGACCTGGCCAACGGCTCACCGGCCCTGACGGTGGTCACCAACGCCCTCAACATCGCTGCCGAGTTGGCCATCCGGCCCCAGTTCAAGATCGTGGTGACGGGCGGGGTGGCCCGGCCGCAGACCTACGAGCTGATCGGCCCGCTGGCCGACGGGGTCCTGGGCCAGATCACCCTGGACACCGCGCTGTTGGGGGTGAACGCCTTCGACCCGGAGCACGGCACGGCCGCGCACGACCAGGACGAGGCGGCCATCAACCGGCTGCTGTGCGAGCGGGCCCGCCGGGTGGTGGTGGCCACCGACTCCAGCAAGCTGGGCCGGCGGGCCTTCGCCTCCATCTGCCCCACCGAGCAGGTGGACGTGCTGGTGACCGACGCGGGCGTGGACCCGCAGACGGCGGAGCGCTTCCGGGCGGCCGGGGTCGAGGTGGTCACGGTCTGAGGGTCGCCCGACCGGTCCGGCCCCGCGTACAACCAACCGGGGCGGGCACGCGTCCTTCCTGTGGGTGCGGCGCGCCGCGAGCGGTTCGCGACATGCCGAGGGCCCCGGCCGCTGCTGCGGTCCGGGGCCCTTCGCGTCCCCAGAAGGCGCTTCTGCGGCGCGGGCGCGCCGCCTTTCCGTCTGAACCCCCGTACAAGACGGTCGGCGGGATGTGGTCACGCCCGCCATAAGGATCGATCAGGCCCCCGACCAGGAACAATGCCGAAAGCTGCAACAATCGGTCATCCTGGGTTACCGATAGGAGTGAACGGTGCTGGAGCGGCACGAGATGGACGGCTTCCTGGCCCTGGCCGAGGAACTGCACTTCGGCCGGGCGGCCGACCGCCTGCTGGTCTCCCGCGCCCACATAAGCCAGACCATCAAGAAGCTGGAGCGCCGGATCGGCGCCCCGCTCTTCATCCGGACCAGCCGCCGGGTCAGCCTCACCCCGCTCGGACAGCAGCTCGCCGAGGACCTGGCGCCGCACCACAAGGGCATCGAGGAGGCGGTCCGGCGAGCCATCGACACGGCGCACGGCACCACCGGGACGCTGCGGGTGGGGTTCGTGGGAGCCCTGTGGGGGCAGTTGTTCGTGGACGCCGCGGACCTGTTCCGCGCCGGTCACCCCGGCTGCGAGGTACGGCTGAGCGACGTGCCCTTCGGCGAGGCGCAGGAGCCGGTACGGTCGGGGGCGCTGCACCTGATGAACGCCAGCTTCCCGGTCCGGGAGGACGACATCGCCTGCAGCCCGCCGCTGGTGCGCGAACCGCGGCTGCTGGCGATCTCCTCACGCCACCGGCTGGCGGGGCTGCCCGCGGTCTCCTTCGAGCAGCTGGCGCGGGTGACGATGCTCAGTACGCCGACCATGCCGGACTACTGGGCGAAGGAACGCACGCTCCGGGAGGGCCCCACCGACCTGCCGCCGCCCCCGCCGGGCCCGCAGGTGGCCTCCCTCCAGGAGGGCCTGGCCCTGATCGCGGCGGGCAAGGGCGCCTTCCCGGTCGGCGCGCAGGTCACCCGCTTCTACGCCCGTCCGGACATCGCCTACGTCCCGATCACGGACGCCCCGCCCCTGGAATGGGGCCTGGTCTGGAAGTCCGGCGCCGACACCCCGCTGCTGCGCGACTTCCGCCAGGCCGTCGAGGAGGTCATCGCCCGCTGCGGCGACCACTTCGCCCACCGCATCGGTCCGTCCGGACAGGAGCCGGGGTCGATGGCGTAGACGATCTGCCTAGGCGGACTCCCGCGGGCCGGGCGGGGCCGGGGAGAGGCCGGTGGCCTCCTGGCGGAGGGCGTCGAGGACGGGGCGGAGCAGGGGGTGGGACTCGGCCCCGCGCCGGGTGGCGGCCAGCACGCGGCGGGTGGCGGCCGGGCCGGTGACCGGGCGGACGACGGTGTCCTTGAGCTCCATGCCGCGCAGCGCGGACCGCGGTACGAGCGCCACGCCGGCCCCGGCGCCGGCCAGCGCGACCACGGCCCGGAAGTCGTCGGAGGAGTGCACCAGGCGGGGCTGGAAGCCGGCCAGTTCGCAGGCGGTGGCCATGACGTCGTGGCAGGGGTTGCCCGGGTACGGGCTGATCCAGTCGCTGTCGGCGAGCTCGGCGAGGGCGACGGTGGGGTGCATGCTCAGCGGGTGCGAGGCGGGCAGCACGGCGTCGAAGGGCTCGGCGTACAGGGGCACCAGCGAGAGCCGGGCGTCGTCGGCGCCCGGACCGCCGCGGTACTCCACGGCCAGGGCCAGGTCGGCCTCGCCATCGAGGAGCATCGGCAGGCTCTGGTCGCCCTCGGCGTCCCGCACCCGGACGCGGATGCCGGGGTGGGTGTGGGCGAGGCGGGCGATGGCGGGGGCCAGGACCTCGGCGATGCCGGTGGCGAAGGCGGCGACGGTGACCTCGCCGGCCGCGCCGCCGGCGTAGGCGGCGAGCTCGGCCTCGGCGCGCTCCAGCTGGGCCAGGACCTCGTGGGCGTGCGCGACCAGGATCTCCCCGGCGGCGGTGAGCCGGACCCCGCGGCCGCTGCGGGACAGGAGGGCGTGGCCGGTCTCCTGCTCGAGCGCGGCGAGCTGCTGGCTCACGGCGGAGGGGGTGAGGTACAGGGCCGCCGCCGCGGCGGTCACCGTACGGTGGTCCGCCACGGCCCGGAGAATACGGAGCCGCCGGGGGTCGATCACCCCACCATTGTGACAGGCGGGGCCCTTGTGCCGCCCCACCCTTGCCAGGGCACGGCCCCGCCCCTCCAGCCGCGCGGCGCGCAGCGTGTGCCGTCCGGCGCTGCCTCGGCCCTCCAGCCGCGCGGTGATTGAGCGCACCGGCGCGCAGCGGCGGTACGGGGCCCGGGGCGGAGTCCCGCCCACCCAGCCCGCGCGGCGTTTGAGCGCACCGGCGCGGAACGGCGGTACGGGGGGTCCGGGGGCGGAGCCCACCGGTTTCGGGAAGGGGCGGGGTGGGGCCGGCTCCGCGCAGCGGCCCGGGGCTCCGCCCCGCAACCCCGCGCCTCAATCGCCGGCGAGGCTGGATTCGCCGGGGCCCGGCCGAACCGGCGCAAAGCGCGGACCGGGCCCAGGTTTCGGAGCCCCGCCCCGGACCCGCGCCTCAAACTCCCCCAGCTACCGCTGGGAGGTACCCCCAGCGAGGCTGGACTGCCGGGCCCCGGATGGGCGCAGCCCGCGGCGGGGCTGTGGTGGGCCGCGGCGCGGGCTGCGTGGAGGGGGCCGCCGGGGAACGGCGGGGTGGCGTCAGGCCGAAAGGGCGGTGCGGGCGTCGATGAAGGCGGTGACGGCGCGCTCGACGTCGGCCGTGGAGTGGGCCGCGGAGAGCTGGACGCGGATCCGCGCCGCCCCCATCGGAACGACCGGGTACGAGAAGCCGATGACGTAGACGCCGCGCTCCAGCAGGAGCTCGGCCATCCGGCCGGCCTCGGCCGCGTCCCCGATCATGACCGGGGCGATCGCGTGGTCGCCGGGCAGGATCTCGAAGCCCGCCTCGGTCATCTTCGTGCGGAACAGCGCCGTGTTGGCCGCCAGCCGCTCCCGCAGGTCGCCCGCCGACTCCAGCAGGTCCAGGACCTTCAGGGAGGCGGCCGCGATCACGGGCGCCAGCGAGTTGGAGAAGAGGTACGGGCGCGACCGCTGGCGCAGCAGCTCCACGATCTCCGAGCGGGCCGCGACGTAGCCGCCGGAGGCGCCGCCGAGGGCCTTGCCGAGGGTGCCGGTGATGATGTCGACCCGGTCCATGACGCCGTGCAGCTCCGGGGTGCCGCGGCCGCCGGGGCCGACGAAGCCGACCGCGTGCGAGTCGTCGACCATCACCATGGCGTCGTACCGGTCGGCCAGGTCGCAGATCTCCTGGAGCGGGGCGACGTAGCCGTCCATGGAGAAGACGCCGTCGGTGACGATCAGCTTGCGCCGGGCGCCGCCCTCGACCGCGGCCTTGAGCTGGGCCTCGAGGTCGGCCATGTCGCGGTTGGCGTAGCGGAAGCGGCGGGCCTTGGACAGCCGGATGCCGTCGATGATCGAGGCGTGGTTGAGGGCGTCGGAGATCACCGCGTCCTCGGCGCCGAGCAGGGTCTCGAAGACGCCGCCGTTGGCGTCGAAGCAGGAGGAGTAGAGGATCG
Source organism: Streptomyces sp. NPDC089919 (assembly GCF_040684615.1). Taxonomy (NCBI): domain Bacteria; kingdom Bacillati; phylum Actinomycetota; class Actinomycetes; order Kitasatosporales; family Streptomycetaceae; genus Streptomyces; species Streptomyces sp. NPDC089919. The sequence continues at coordinate 22,557 of NZ_JBFBGK010000020.1, read as the reverse complement.
TGTCCTCCTGTCCGAGGAAGGCCGAGAGGCGGGCCTCAAGCTCCTTGTGGACCTCCTGGGTGCCGCAGATGAAGCGGACCGAGGCCATGCCGTAGCCCCAGCGGTCCAGGGCTTCCTTGGCGGCCGTGACGACCTCGGGGTGGTCGGCCAGGCCGAGGTAGTTGTTGGCGCAGAAGTTCAGGACCTCGCCCGGCGCGCCGCCGGCGGTGACGGCGACCGCGGCGTTCTGCGGGGTGCCGATGACCCGCTCGGGCTTGTGCAGACCCGCCTCGCGGATCTCGTCGAGGGTGGTGCGGAGGTCGTCGCGGACGTTCTCGAACATGGTGTGCTCACGGCTCCTTGTGCGGCGGCGGAGGTCGGAAGGAGGGGGGCCGGGCCCCGCGGGAGGGGGGAGGGTCGGGCGGGGCCCGGCCAGGGGGAGATGGTCTGGGTGGGGCCGGTGCGTCGTACGCCGACGTCACCGGGCCCCGGACGGACGGCGCCTCAGGAGGTGGCGGTCCAGTCGAGGATGATCTTGCCGCTGCGGGCCGTGGCCGCCTCGTCGAAGGCCGCTTCGAAGTCCGTGAAGGCGTACTTGCCGGTGATCACGGGGCTGAGGTCCAGGCCGCCCTCGAGGAGGACCGTCATGGCGTACCAGGTCTCGAACATCTCCCGGCCGTAGATGCCCTTGATGGTGATCATCGAGGTCACGATCTTGGCCCAGTCGACCGGGAACTCCTGGGCCGGCAGGCCCAGCATGGCGATGCGGCCGCCGTGCGTCATGTTGTCGATCATGTCGCGCATGGCCTCGCCGCGGCCGGACATCTCCAGGCCGATGTCGAAGCCCTCGCGCAGCCCGAGCTGACGCTGGGCGTCGGCGATGGAGGACTCGGCGACGTTGACCGCGAGGGTGGCGCCGGCCTTCCGCGCGATTTCCAGCCGTTCCGGGCTGACGTCGGTGATGACCACGTTGCGGGCGCCGGCGTGCTTGGCCACGGCGGCGGCCATGATGCCGATCGGACCCGCGCCGGTGATCAGGACGTCCTCGCCGACCAGCGGGAAGGAGAGCGCGGTGTGCACCGCGTTGCCGAACGGGTCGAAGATCGCGGCCACGTCGAGGTCGACGGGCGTGCGGTGCACCCACACGTTGGCGGCGGGCAGGGTGACGTACTCGGCGAAGGCGCCGTCGCGGCCCACGCCCAGGCCGATGGTGGAACGGCACAGGTGGCGGCGGCCGGCCAGGCAGTTGCGGCACTTGCCGCACACCAGGTGGCCCTCGCCGCTGACCAGGTCGCCGACCGTGATGTCCGCCACGTCCTTGCCCACCGCGGCGACCTCGCCGACGAACTCGTGGCCCAGGATCAGCGGGGTGCGGACGGCGCCCTGCGCCCAGCCGTCCCAGCTGCGGATGTGCAGGTCGGTGCCGCAGATGCCGGTGCGCAGCACCTTGATGAGCACGTCGCCGGCGCCGTACTCGGGCTCGGGCACGTCCATGAGCCAGAGTCCGGGCTCGGCCTGGTGCTTGACGAGTGCCTTCATGGGTGCGGCTCCATGCATGCGTGCGGGCGCGCGACCCGGAAGGACCGCGCGGTGATCGGTAACGGTCACCAATCTGCCGATGAGGAAGGTTTCAGTCCATCGAGGATTTCTTAAACGGGTCGACAGCAGAACTTCACGCCTATGCTCCGGTACGTGACATTGCCCGGGGTGGTGGGGGAAGTGATGGGCGTGCCGAGCCTGCGGAGCCGCGCACTGAGCGCTGCGCTGATCGCGTCGGGGCGCCGCAGGCGCTGGGCGAGTGCGGCGGCCGTGCACGCGGAGGTGGCGGCCGGCAGCCGGCGCCCCGCGTCGCACCTGCCGCCGCGGAGCCTGGCGCGGGTGGCCGCGCTGTCGCGGACGATCGTCGGCGCCTGGCCCGTGTACGACGTCTCGCCCCGGGTGGGCGAGCCGGCGGCGCGGGTGCTGTACCTGCACGGCGGCGGGTTCATCCACGAGCTGGTGCGCCCGCACTGGTCGCTGATCCGGACGCTGGTGACGGGGGCCGGGGCGCGCTGCGTGGTGCCCGCCTACACGCTGGCGCCGCGCGGCACCGCCGACCGTACGGTCCCGGTGGCCGCGGACCTGCTCAGCGGGCTGATCGCGGGCGGCGGACCGGGCGGCACGGTCCTGGTCGGCGACTCGGCGGGCGCGGGCCTGGCACTGGCGGCCGCGCAGCGGCTGCGGGACCGCACCGGGGCGTCCCCCTCGCGGATCGTGCTGATCTCGCCGTGGCTGGACATGTCGATGACCCATCCGGACCAGGCGGCGATCGAGCCGCACGACCCGATGCTGGCCCGGGCGGGCCTGCGGGAGGCGGGCCGGCTGTACGCCGGGACGCTGGAACCGGCCGACCCGCGGGTGAGCCCGCTGTACGGCGAGCTGGCCGGGCTGCCGCCGGTGACGGTCTTCACCGGCACCCGGGACGTCCTGGGCACCGACGCGCGGGAGCTGCTGGCCCGGGCCCGGGCGGCCGGCGTGGAGGTCGACTTCCACGAGGCGCCGGGCCAGGCGCACAACTACCCGCTGCTGCCGGTCCCGGAGGGCCGGGCGGCCCGCGACCGGCTGGTGGAGCTGGTCCGCACGGCACCGGAGTGCTGACCGCCGGGCACGGCCGGGGCTGATCTCCGGTCCCGGCGGGCGGGTTCTGCTACGCCGGCCCGGCGCCGGACGCCCCGCCCGCCTCCCGGCCTACCGGGCTGAACGCGACCACGACGGGGGCCGCCGGGGCGGTGGGGCAGCCGGTGCAGGACCGGGCGGCGAAGAAGCAGCCCGCGCAGTCCGGGGTACCGATCTCGGTGCGGCGCAGCCGGCCCTTGCGGACCCAGTACGCGGCCAGGTCGGCGGCCTCCTCGCGGCCCACGCCCAGCCGGCCGGCGACCGCGTCGAGGCCTTCGCCGGGAGCGGCCTCGCGGAAGGCGGCCAGGGCGCGCCGCAGCAGGTCGCTCACCAGAACACCTTCACCGTCTGGAAGACCACCACGGCCAGCGCCCAGGCCGCGGCGAGCTGGATGCCGAGGCCGGTCAGGGTGAGCCGGGTGCCGATCGCGGCCCGCTGCGCGGCGACCGTGGCCATGCAGGGCGTGTAGGCGAGGACGAAGACGAGGAAGGCCAGCGCGGCGGCCTGCGGGTGCCCGCCCGAGGAGGCGTCGAAGGTGGCCCGCAGCCGGTCGGCGAGGTCCGGACCGCCGCCGGTGTCCGCCGCGGCGGTGCCGTCGGCGTCCGTGGCGTACGTCTGGGCCAGCGTGGAGACCACGCCCTCCTTGGCGACGAGTCCGGTGGCCAGGGCAGCCGTGGCGTGCCAGTCGCCGAAGCCGGCGGGTGCCGCGACGGGGGTGACGGCCCGGGCGAGGGTGCCGAAGACGCTGTGTTCCGCGTCGGTCCGGCCGAAGCTCCCGGCGCCCGCGCCCATCGGGACGGCCATCAGGAGCCAGACCGCCGCCGCGGTGGCCACGATGATGCCGCCCGCGGTGCGCAGGAACGCACCGAGCCGCAGCCGCACCTGGGTGGCGGTCACCCGGGGCGCGGGCAGCCGGTAGGGCGGCAGTTCCAGGACCAGCGGTTCGTCGGTCATGTCCCGGAAGAGCAGCGGCCGCAGCAGCAGTCCCATGCCGACGACGAGGAGGACGGAGAGCAGGTAGAGGAAGAAGACCACCGTGCCGGCCGAGGAGCCGAAGAACACCCCCGCGATCATCATGTAGACGGCGAGCCGGGCGGTGCAGCTGGTGTACGGGATCAGCATGCCGACCAGCAGCCGGTGGCGGCGGTCGCGCAGGATGCGGGTGCCGGCGAAGGCGGGGACGTTGCAGCCGAATCCGACGACCAGCGGCAGGAAGGCGCGGCCGGGCAGCCGCAGGGTGCGCATCAGCCGGTCGGCCAGGAAGGCGGCCCGGGCGATGTAGCCGGAGTCCTCGAGCAGGGCCAGCAGGACGAACATGATGGCCATCAGCGGGACGAAGGTGAGGAGTTGGCCCACCCCGCCGATCACGCCGTCGACCAGCAGGCCGCCGAGCCAGCCGGGGGCGTGCACGGCGTCCAGGAAGCGGTGGGCGCCGTCGCTCACCGGGCCCTCAACCAGGGCGCCCAGGCCGTCCTGGAGGGGTTTGGCGAGGGTGGTGGTGGCCTGGAACAGGGCCCACATCACGGCGAGGAAGAACGGGATCCCGAAGCGGCGGGAGAGCAGCAGCCGGTCCACCCGGTCGGTCCGGGTGGACCGGTCCGGCCCGGGCGCCGGCGCGGCCCGGCCGGCCACCCGGCGGGCCCAGGCGTAGCGGGCCTCGGCGACCAGGAGTTCGGCGTCGGCGTCCGCCGCCGGGTCCGCGAGGCGGTCCGCGGCCCGGGCGGCCGAGGCGGCCAGCCCTTCGCCGACCGGCCCGGGCGGCGCCGCCTCCCCGCAGAGCAGGCTCGCGGCCAGCCAGCGGGCCGGGAGGCCGGGCGCCGCCGCCCGGCATTCCCGTACCAGCGCGTCGAGTTCGCCCGCCACGGCCGATCCGGCGTACCAGGGCGCCTCGGGCGGTGCGCCGACGGACGTACGGGGTACCGCGCCAGCCTCCGGACGGCCGCCGGTCGCGGGCCCGTCGGCGGCGGGCGGGGGCGCGGCGGGGACGGACCCGGGGCGGGCCGGGCGGCCCCCGGGCCCGCCCGCCGCCAGCGCGGCCGTGACGGCCGCGGCGAGCCGGTCCAGGCCGCGACCGGAGCGGCCGGCGACGGCCACCACCGGCAGCCCCAGGGCCGCCTCGTACGCGGCCGGGTCGGGGCGGGTGCCACGGCGGGCCGCGGCGTCGGCCATGGTCAGGGCGACGACCACGGGCAGGCCGGTGTCGAGCACCTGGGAGAGGAGGGCCAGGCCGCGGGCCGGGTTGGCGGCGTCGAGGGCGTGGACGACCACGGCGGGCGGCGCACCGGCCCGCCCGGTGAGCACGTCCCGGACCAGTTCCTCGTCCGGCGAGTCGGCCAACAGGCTGTAGGAGCCCGGGAGATCGGCCAGCAGCAGGGCGGGCGCGTCCGGACCGGCGGCCGGCCAGGGCCCGGTGGCCGCCTCGACGGTCTTGCCCGGCCAGTTCCCGACCCGCTGGTGGGCCCCGGTCAGAGCGTTGAAGAGGGTGGACTTGCCGACGTTCGGGTGGCCCACCAGGGCGACCAGCGGCCCCGGGGCGACCGGGGCCCCCGGGCCGCGCGGGGCGGGGGCGGTGTGGCAGGCGCTCACCGCGTGCACCGGAGCCGGGCCGCCGTCCGGGAGTCCAGGGCGATCCGGGCCTCTCCGACCCCGACGAGGAGACCGCCGGTGGCGCCCCGGGCGATGACGGTGACCTCGGCCCCCGGTACGAAACCGAACTCGAGGAGTCTGCGGCGGCCCTCGGCGGGCCGGCCGGGGGCGATGCCGGTGAGCCGGACGGTGGTTCCGGGTCGGCGGTCGAGGAGGGAGGGCACCGGCGCACCTTCTTCGGGGAGTTCGGTCGGAAGCGACTGGTTAGGTAAACCTAACTCCGCACTCCGGTCCGGAGGCCGGGGTGAAGGTCCCCGATCCGGCGGGACCTTCGGCGACGGGCCGGGGACCTTGGCTCTCCCCTCCCGCCGACGGGACCCGATCCAGTCCGCTGATCATCCCTTCCGATCATTGGGCCGAAGACGCGGTCCGCACGGCCCGGCGGCGTGTCCGCGCGGGGGCGCCGCACCGGCCGGGGGCATGGTCGTCAGGTCCAGCCCCCGGCGGTCGAAAGGTGCCCCGATGCCCGCTCCGCAGGCCCCCGCTCCGCACCGCACCCCGCGTACCGCCCGGGCGGGTGCGGTCCGGCGCCGTCTGGCGGCCGCCCTCTCCGTCGCCGTGGCCGCCACCGCCCTCGCGGCCGGTACCGGTCCGGCCGCGGCCGCCCCACGGCAGGCCCGGCACTGCGTCTCCCCGGACGGCACCGACCTCAACGCCCTCTACGGGGTCACCGAACGCATCGTCGGCCCGCCGGGCTGCGCGGAGGCGGTGGCCGGGGAGCGCTGGGTGCGGGCCCTGCCGAGCTGGACCACGGCCCCGGCCGGCGCCGCGTACCGCTACCCGGCGGGCTACGCCCCGGACCTGGCGGCCCCGATGGACGACTTCGCCGCCAAGTTCGTGAGCGCCACCTACGTCACGGACCTCGGCACCCGGCAGGAGCGATCGCGGACCGTCGGCCGGGAGGTGCTGCGGACCGCTTCCACCGGCCCGGACGGCCTCCCGTACGCGTCGCTGGTCTCGCCGCCGCTGGACCCGCTGGCGGCCGGGCCGCACACCACGACCGTGCTGCTGACCATGAGCGCGGAGCACTGCGACGGCCTGGCCCCAGACCCGGCGGCCAACTGCCTGCCCGAGGGCACCTTCCCGTACACCCTGGACACCCCGGTCACCGTGGTCCCGCGGGACGCCCCCGGCCCCCAGAAGACCACCGGCGGCCCGGCACCGGCCACCCACCCGAGGCCGACCACCCACCCGAAGCCGGCCGGCCGCCCGAAGACGACCGGTCGCCCCGGGACGACGGGCCACCCCAAGGGCGGCCACGGACCGAAGACGGGCCCCCGGAAGACGGGCGCGCACCAGCCGGGCACGCACAAGCCCGGCACTCACAAGCCGGGCGGCCACAAGCACGCCGTGCAGAAGGCAGGGGTGCACAAGACAGCGACCCACCAGGCCGGTTCGCACCGGCCCGGCGGCCGCAAGTCCGCCGTCAGACCGGCTCGGTCCGCGCGCGGTCGATGAGGGCGGTGGTGTCCGTTCCGGCGGGCAGGGTGCCGAAGGCGCCGCCGTGGTCCCCGCCGAGCCGGGTGGCGCAGAAGGCGTCCGCCACCGCCGCCGGGGCGTACCGCTGGAGCAGCGAGGCGCCCAGGACCAAGGCCATCGTCTCGGTGATGCGACGGGCCCGGAACTCCGCCTCCGCGGGGTCGGCGAGCTCCTTGCGCAGGCCCGCGACGGCGGCGTCCAGGTGCCGGTCGGCGCCGACGGCGCGCTCCACCTCGGCGAAGAAGGCCTCGACGGCCTCCGGGGCCCGGCCCATGGCGCGGAGGGTGTCGAGGGCGGCGACGTTCCCCGAGCCCTCCCAGATGGAGGAGAGCGGGGCCTCGCGGTAGAGGCGGGGCATGCCGGAGTCCTCGATGTAGCCGTTGCCGCCGAAGCATTCGAGGGCTTCCGCGGCGTGCATCGGGGCCCGCTTGCAGACCCAGTACTTGGTGACGGCCAGGCCCAGGCGCCGGAACAGGGCCTCCCCCGCGTCGCCGGCCACCGCCCGGTCGGTGGCGCCGGCCAGCCGCATCGCGACGGCGGTGGCCGCCTCGGACTCGAGGGCCAGGTCGGCGAGGACGTTGCGCATCAGCGGCTGGTCGGCGAGCGCCTTGCCGAAGGCCCGGCGGTGGGTGGTGTGGTGGACCGCCCTGACCAGGCCGAGCCGCATGCCGGAGGCACCGCCGAGCACGCAGTCGAGGCGGGTCATGTTGACCATCTCGATGATGGTGGCCACGCCCCGGCCCTCGGGGCCGACCAGCCAGCCGTGCGCCTGCTCGTACTCCAGCTCGGCGGAGGCGTTGGAGCGGTTGCCGAGCTTGTCCTTCAGGCGCATCAGGCGCAGGGAGTTGCGGGTGCCGTCGGGCAGGACCCGGGGCAGCAGGAAGCAGGAGAGGCCGCCGGGCGCCTGGGCCAGGGTGAGGAAGACGTCCGACATGGGCGCGGAGGTGAACCACTTGTGGCCGGTGAGCCGGTAGGTGCCGTCACCGGCCGGGACGGCGGTGGTGGTGTTGGCGCGGACGTCCGAGCCGCCCTGCTTCTCGGTCATCGACATGCCCGCGATCAGGCCGCGCTTGCCCTCCGGCGCGCGCAGCCCGAAGTCGTACGTGCGCGAGGCCAGCAGCGGCTCGAACCGCTCGGCGAGCTCCGGCGTGGTCCGCAGGGCGGGTACGGCGGCGTAGGTCATGGAGACCGGGCAGGAGTGGCCGGCCTCGACCTGGCCCCACACGTAGAACTTGGCGGCGCGGGCGACGTGGGCACCGGGCCGGGCCTCCTGCCAGGGCGCGGCGTGCAGCCCGTGCCCGACGGCGACGTCCATGAGCTCGTGCCAGTAAGGGTGGAACTCCACCTCGTCGATGCGGTGGCCGTAGCGGTCGTGGGTGTGCAGGACGGGGCCGTTCTCGTTGGCCACCCGGCCCCAGTCCGCGGCGCGTTCGGATCCGGCGAGGGTGCCGAGCTCGTGGAGTTCGGCGGCGGCCCAGCCGGCGCCCTCGCGCTCCAGCCCGTCGAGGAGGGCCGGGTCGGCGGCGACGTCGTGCCCGATGTGCGGCGGTACCTGGTTGGTGACCTCATGCGTCTGCGACAACGTGTCCTCCGAGGGCGCGCTGGGTGAAGGTGATCAGTGCGGGTACCACGTCCGCCGGTGCGGCGTCGCCGTCGGCCAGCGGCCCGACGAGGGCTTCGGCGACGGCGCCGACCAGGGCGGCCGCGGTCAGTTCGGGTGCCTGGGGCGGGAGTTCACCGGCCGCCACGCCGTCGGCGATCAGTCCGGCGAAGACGTCGCGGAAGGCGCGCCGGAAGACCAGTCGCTCGGTGTCGACGGCGGGGTCGACGGGCTCGGCGAGCAGGGCGAAGGCCCGCCGGGGGGCCTGCAGGGCCCGCACGGCGAAGGTCTCGACCGCCGCGGCGGTCCGCGCCGCCGCGCCGCCCGGCCCGGCCGCGGCCCCGGTGACGGCCTCGACCTCCCGCGCCACCAGCGTCCGGAACACGGCCGCCGCCAGCTCGGACTTCCCGGCGAAGGACTGGTACACGCTCCCGGTGGAGATCCCGGCCGCGGCGGCGATCGCGGCCACGGAACAGCCGGCGTAACCCTCCCGCGAGAGCAGCCCGACGGCCGCCTCCAGGACGGTCTCGCGGCGGGCGTCCAGGCGGGCTTGGACGGCGGGGGGACGGCGGTAGGGCATGGAAGGATTGAAGCACCGATTCATTGCTTCAATCCAGCCCTTGAGCCGAACCGCTCCCACGGCCCCATGACCCTCGGTGACATCCAGGTGACGAGCGGCCCGACGGACCGTCACCAGCACATGGCCGAAAGGTGACAGAGCACCCTTACGGGCTGGTAACTTCCTGCGAGTTGATCTTCACGGTCGCGCTGCGTGCGCGATCTCGCCACCCCCCTCATGCAAGGAAGTCCCCTTGGTCGCCCACCGGCTCCGCCGTTCCACCACCCGCTTCACCCGGGCCTCGGTCCCCGCGCTCACCCTCGCCGCCGCGCTCGCGCTGCCGGCCCCCGCCGCCCACGCCGCCGATGCGGCGCCCGCCCCGCACCTCGACGCCGTCGAGCAGGCGCTGCGTGCGGTCTCGCCGGGGCTGGAGGGCCGGATCTGGGAGCGCACCGCCGGCAACCGGCTCGACTCCTCCGTCCCGGACGGCGCCGACTGGCTGCTCCAGACGCCCGGTTGCTGGGGCGACCCGGCCTGCACGGACCGCCCGGGCACCCGGCGGCTGCTGGCCAAGATGACGGAGAACGTCTCCAAGGCCACCCGCACCGTCGACATATCCACGCTCGCGCCCTTCCCCAACGGCGCGTTCCAGGACGCCATCGTGGCCGGTCTGAAGGCCTCGGTCGCGGCCGGCAACAAGCCGGTGGTGCGCGTCCTGGTCGGCGCCGCCCCGGTCTACCACCTCAACGTGGTGCCCTCGAAGTACCGTGACGAGCTGGTCGCCAAGCTGGGCCCGGCCGCCGCGAGCGTCACGCTGAACGTCGCCTCGATGACCACGTCCAAGACGGCCTTCTCCTGGAACCACTCCAAGCTCCTGGTGGTGGACGGCCGTTCGGTCGTCACCGGCGGGATCAACGACTGGAAGGACGACTACCTCGACACCGCGCACCCGGTGGCGGACGTCGACCTGGCGCTGACCGGCCCGGCGGCCGGCTCCGCGACCCGCTACCTGGACAGCCTCTGGGCCTGGACCTGCCAGAACAAGAACAACATCGCCAGCGTGTGGTTCGCCTCCTCCAACGGCGCCGGCTGCCTGCCGACCCTGGCGGACAAGGGCGACACCAAGGCCGCCGCCCAGGACGGTGCGCCCGGCGAGGACGTCCCGGTGATCGCCGTCGGCGGCCTCGGCGTGGGCATCCAGGACTCCGACCCGGCCTCCCGCTTCTCGCCGGTGCTGCCCACCGCCTCCGACACCAAGTGCGTGGTCGGGCTGCACGACAACACCAACGCCGACCGCGACTACGACACGGTCAACCCCGAGGAGAGCGCCCTGCGCGCCCTGGTCGCCAGCGCCTCGCGGCACGTGGAGATCTCGCAGCAGGACCTCAACGCCACCTGCCCGCCGCTGCCCCGCTACGACATCCGCCTGTACGACACCCTCGCGGCGAAGCTGGCCGAGGGCGTCAAGGTGCGCATCGTGGTGAGCGACCCGGCCAACCGCGGCGCGGTCGGCAGCGGCGGCTACTCGCAGATCAAGTCCCTCGCCGAGATCAGCGACACCCTGCGGGCCCGCCTGGCGCTGCGCACCGGCGACCAGGGCAGCGCCCGCACCGCCATGTGCAGCAACCTCCAGCTGGCGACCTTCCGCAGCTCCGCAGCGCCGCAGTGGGCCGACGGCCACCCGTACGCCCAGCACCACAAGCTGGTCTCGGTGGACGACGCCGCCTTCTACATCGGTTCGAAGAACCTGTACCCGTCGTGGCTGCAGGACTTCGGGTACGTGGTCGAGAGCCCCCGGGCCGCCGCCCAGCTCGGCTCCGACCTGCTCGCGCCGCAGTGGCAGTACTCCAAGGCGACCGCGACGTACGACTACGAGCGCGGCGTCTGCCAGGGCTGACGGCCCGGCGACCGGCCCCGGCGGTTGTCACCTGTCCACGGTGGCGGCCCCGGGGCCGGCGTTTCGACACCGGGGCGCCGTGCGCGCACCGGACGGCACCCGGCATGATCGACTCCGTTCCGACCCGTCACCGCCAGGAGTCCCCCATGACCGAGCTGACCGTACGCGCCGCCCGTCCCGCGGACTTCCCGCAGTGGCGGGCCCTGTACCAGGGGTACGCGGACTTCTACCGCACCGCGCAGAGCGAGGAGGCGGCCGCGCTGGTGTGGTCGTGGATCAACGACCCGGACCACGAGGTGAAGGCCCTGGTCGTCGAGGACGCCGAGGGGACGCTGGTCGGGCTGGCCCACTACCGGCCGTTCGCCCGGCCGCTGTCCGCGTCCGTGGGCTGCTGGCTGGACGACCTCTTCGTCGCCCCGGAGCGGCGCGGTACCGGCGCGGTGGACCTGCTCCTCGGCGCGCTCAAGGAGCTGGCGGCCGAGCGCGGCTGGAGCGTGGTCCGCTGGATCACCGCGGACGACAACCACCGGGCGCGGGGCAAGTACGACCAGGTCGCGAGCCGGACGATGTGGGTGACGTACGACATGACGCCTTGAGGGCGCCGGCGCTCACGGCCGGTAGACCGCGCCCGGCTTCGGACCGGCCGGGGCCAGCAGCTGTGAGACGGTCACGAAGGTGAAGCCCCGCTCCCGCAGCACCTTGATGATCTCGGGCACGGCCGGGATGGTCCCCGCGTACCGCTCGTGGAGCAGCACGATGCCGTCCCGCTTCGTGCCGTCGAGGATCCGCTTGGTGATCAGCGCGGTGTCGGTGGTCTGGTAGTCCTTGGCCGTCACGCTCCACAGCACCTGGGCCAGCCCCAGTTCACGCAGGGTCTTGGAGACCTTGTCGTCGGTGGCGCCCTGCGGCGGGCGCATCAGGTTCGGGGTGCGGCCGGTGAGCCTCTTGACGTCCTCCTGGACGGGGCGTATCTCCTCGCGTATCTCCGCCGCGCTGAGGTCCGTCAGCTTCGCGTGCGACCAGGTGTGGTTGGCTATCTCGTGGCCCTCGGCGGCCATCCGGCGGACCGTGTCGGGGTAGGTGTCGGTGTGGCCCTTGCCCTGGAGGAAGAACGTCGCGTGCACCTTCTCCCGCTCCAGCAGGTCCAGCAGTCGCGGGGTGGGCTCGCTCGGCCCGCCGTCGAAGGTCAGCGCCACGCACCGGGCGGTGCGGCAGTCCACCGGCGTGACCGGCCCGGCCTTCCCGGCGCCGTCGGCCAGCCGCGCCGTCGCCGGCGCCTCGACCCCGGTCAGACGGGCGCAACCGCCGAGCGCGAGGGCCGCGGCGGCGGCTGCGAACAGCGCCGCCGCTGCCCTGCGCGGCGGCCTGCGCCGGGAGGTGGCGGACGTCTGTACGGCGAGCGAATCGATCATGACCCCACGCTATGCAGACCCCCCACCCTCCCGCCTCGGCCAGAAGTAGCCAATCTCCCGCCCCCGCCACTACCCGATGACCGATGCCCGCCTCCGCCTATCGGCAGAGGTGGCGGTGCCTCGGTCAGGCCGGGGCGTTCGAGGCGGGCGGGGTCGGGCGATCGCGGTGCGGCAGGGAGGCGGTCAGGAGGAAGCCGCCGGACGGTGCCGGGCCCGCTTCCAGGAGGCCGCCCGCGGCGGCGAAGTCGCGGCGCAGGCCCGTCAGGCCGAGGCCGCCGGTGTCCCGCACGACGCGGGCGCCGTGCCGCGGGCCGTTCTCGACTTCGAGGCGGAGCGATCCGTCGGAGGTCCGAAGCCGTATGTCGGTCCGGGCGCCGGGGGCGTGCTTGGCGGCGTTGGTGAGCCCTTCGCGGGCCGCTCGCTGCAGGAGCAGGGCGTCGTCGGCCGGGACGTCGCCGGGCCGGCCGTCTGCCCAGTAGTGCAGCGTCATGCCGGTGACGGCCATGTTGTGGCACAGGCTCCGCAGGAAGCGGTCGAGGTCGAAGGTCCGGGCGTGTGCCGTGGGTTCGGTGAGGGTTTCCAGCACGGCACGCACCTCGGTCATGGCGTCACGGGCGGACTCCTCGAGCAACCGGGCCCGCTCGGCGAGTTCTTCGTCCCCGGCCCGCTGGCGCAGGGCGGCGGCGTGGAGGACGAGGACGGTCATCTTGTGGCCGAGGACGTCGTGGGTGTGCTGGGCGAAGCGGGTGCGTTCCTCGATGACGGCGAGGTCCGCGGCCTGCTCGACCTCGTCCCGGGCCCGGTCCACACGGGCTTGCAGGAGTGCGGTCACGGCCCGGTACCGCCGCACGGCCTCGCCGAACAGCGCCGGCAGGAGGAGCGTGACCAGCAGGACGTTGGCGAGGTTGCGGTCGGCGCACCAGGTGGGCAGTGCCACCCCCCGGATCAGGACGTAGCACAGGGCCATGCCGGCCACCCAGGCCCACCGGGCCCGGCCTCCGAAGGCGGTGACGGCCGCCGCGGCGGCCACCAGCGGCGGCCGTCCGTCGGCGACGAGCAGGAAGGCCGTCGCCGCGGCGGCGGGCACCAGGGGGTGGCGCCGGTAGAGGAGCAGGGTGGCCGAGGTCAGCCAGCCGAGCACGACGACGACGGCGTGGTCGTCCACGAGCCCGGTGTCGAACTCGGGCGGCACGAGGGTGCAGAGCACACCCCAGATCAGGAAGAGGGCACAGCCCACCACCGGCTCGGCGTTGCCCGCCAGGGCGCGCCGCAGCCGGCCGGGACGGGCCGTCGTGTCCACCGCGCCCTCGCGCGGCTCGGCCGTCCGGCCGGTCCGCCGGCCCGCTCGCTTCGTCATCCGGCTCAGGATGCGGTACCGGGCCCCCGCTCCCGGTACGACCGGGTGTGCCGAACGGGTTCCGTTGCACAGCGGCCCCGCCCCGGCCGGCGCCCCACCGCGTCCCCCGGCGCCTCGCCCTCCACCGGTCGGAGCATGCCGTCGTCCTTCGGCCCGCCACCCGTCACCCTTCGGCCCAACGATCGACCTTCGGACGACCACGCGGCCCACGCGTGCCGGAAACCTGGAGAGACCGCCAGCTCTCCGGAAGGTCGCGCGTTGCCGATTCGCCCCCAGCCCTGCCGCTCCACGACGGGCCGCCTCCGCGCGGCCTTCGCCGGCCGGTGGCGCGCGGCGCCGTGCCTGCGCGGGGTGCTCGTCACCGCGCTCGGCACCACGGCCGCGCTGATCGGCGTCCTCGTCTCGCACCCGGACGGGCTCGCGCCCTCGCTGCCCAGCGCCCTGCTCGTCGCGGTCCTCTGCTCGCTGCCGCTGCTCGGGCACCGGAGGATGCCGGAACTCAGCCTCACCGGGAGCGTGCTGGCCACCCTCTCGACGGACAACGCCATGCCCATGGTGTTCGGCGCCTGGGCGGTGACCCGGTACGGCGGGGGCCGTCGCTGGTGGTGGCTGTGCGGCGGCGCCGCCGGTTACGTGGTGACCAACCCGCTGGTCGAGGCGGACCCCTGGAACATGGCGCTCCTCCAGCACGTGGCCGCGTGCGTGATCGCCCCCGGCCTGCTGGGCGACCGCCTGCGCCGGCAGGCGGCCCTGATCGAGGACGTGCGCGACCAGTTCCGCCGGGCCCGGGCCACCATCGACCGGGCCGTCGCCTACGCGGTCGTCGAGGAGCGGACGAAGCTTGCCTTCGACATGCACGACGGTGTCGGCCACCACATGGCGGTGGTCACCCTCCAGGCGGCGGCGATCCGCGCCCGTGCCGACCGCCCCGAGGACGTGCGCCGGGCCGCCGCCGCGGTGGAGGAATCCGGCCGGGCCGCCATGCGGGAGCTCCGGGACGTCCTCGACGTCCTGCGCCGCGACATCGACGTGGACGATCCGGTCCCGCCCACTCACCTGGCCGGGCGGGGCTACGACGGTTTCCTGCGCACGCTGGTGCGCACCATGCGCTCCATGGGCCTGGACGTCGAGCACTCGGTCACGGGTACCGGCGGGCTGCTGCCCGCGTCGGTGCAGTCCGCTCTCTACCGTGTCGGGCGCGAGGCCATCACCAACGCGATCAAGCACGCTCCCGGCGCGCCGGTCCGGCTCCGCCTCGAGCACCGCCCCGCTCACGTCGACCTGATCGTCGAGAACGGACCGCCCCGTGGTGAGCGCCCCCGGTGGGAGAGCTGCGGCATCGGCCTGGTGGGCCTGCGCACGCGAGTGGAGGCAGCGGGCGGCAGGCTGACCGCCGGCCCCACCGGTCAGGGCGGATTCGTCCTGCACGCCCGGCTGCCCCTGCCCGCCGGGGCCGGATCACCCGCCGCGGCCGAGCCGGTCACGCGAGAGTGACGGCGTTCATGGAGAGTTCGCTGTCCACCGTGAAGAACGGCCGGATCCGGACCGGTCCCCGCCTGCTGCGCTTGAGGACCACGGGCGCGTAGTCGTGGACGGTCTTCTTGTCCGGGTAGTCGCCGAGGAAGCGGCCGATGCGCACGGGTGCCGCGTCGGGAGCCGTGACCAGGTGGAGGTCCCAGACGTCGTGCTCGGTCATGCGGCGACGGGCCAACTGCTGGACGGGGACGGTGAAGTGGAAGCCGCCGCCGGGGATCGCCTCGACCGGCAGCGTGCAGTCGAGTTCCCGGTGCCGGCGGCCCCGCAGGAGGACTTCTCCTCGCGGGGAGAGTTCGTCGCCCCACAGCCTGCCGAGCACGGTGAACCCGTCCTCCCCGTACCGCACGATGCGGTCGGCTTCCGCGTGGACCGGTCGTACCCAGCTGCGTACGGCGAGCCGGCCCGCCGCGTCCACCACCGGCACCAGGGCGTGGAAGGCCTCCCGGGTCCCCTCCGGGCCGTCGATCCGGACCAGGTGGCGGTTGTCGTACCGGCCGCCGGTCAGGCGCCGCCGTACGGATGAGGGCTGCTCGCCCGAGGCCGTGTAGAGGTCCCAGCGTCCCTCCGGGAGTACGGATGCCTGGTGCTTGAGGAGGGCCGTGCGCCACTGGGGGGACGACCGGCGCACGCCCGGGACCAGCGCGAAGTGCGCCTCGCTGCCGTCCGAGGCGTTGCGGCCCACGAGCCACAGGCTCTCCGTAGTCTCCGACGTGACGTGGACGGCCACGTCGCCGTTCTCGCCTACGTCCCAGTCGGCCGTGCCGGGCAGGGCCCTGCGGCCGGCCAGGGTCGCGCCGAGGGCTTCGTACTCCTCCGCGGCGGCGTGCGGGGAGTAGGTGAACGCGTTCAGGCGGGCTGCGGCGCCCATGTGGCGGCGGCTGACGGGGTCCTCGACGAGGGCCCGCAGGGCCGCGGTGAGGGCGTCCGGGTCGTCGACGGGCACCAGGAATCCGTCCTCGCCGTGGGTGATGATCTCCCGCGGGCCGAAGTCGCAGTCCGTGCTCACCACGGGCAGACCCGCGGACATGGCCTCGATGATGTTCATGGGAAGGCATTCGGATGCCGACGCCGACACGGCGATGTCGGCTTTGGCCCATTCGCTGTCCATGTGGTCCGAGGCGCCCATCAGCAGCACCCGGTCGTGCAGGTCGAGCTCGCCGACGAGGGCGTTCAGGGCGGCCCGCTCGGGGCCGCGGCCGTAGATCCGCAGCCGCCACCGCGGGTGCAGGGCCGCGAGCGGGGCGAAGGCGCGGATCAGGACGTCGTACCGCTTGCCCTTGTCGAGCCGGCCCGCCGCGACGACGGTCCGGCCCCTCCCGTCGGACGGCGGACCGGGCAGCGGGGGGACGCAGTTGGGGATGGAGGTGACGTGCGCCCCCGAGCCCTCGAAGAGCCGGCCGAGGTTGGCCGCGTCCTCGGAGCTCACCGACACCACCGCGTCGAGACCGGCGGCGGCGTCCAGGAGCGCGGCGCGCTGGCCGGCGCCGAGGGAGGCGCTGTTCTGGTGGATCTGGGCGACCTTGAGGAAGGAGCCCTCCATCCGGCCCAGGCAGACCGCGATGCCGGGGTGGCACGAGATGACCATGTCGGCGTCGGTGGCCGCCAGGTACCGGGCGAGCCGGACCTCGACCAGGCGGCTGTTGTCCTTGGCCCGCATCCCGTCGTTCGTGGGGAATACCTGGACGGGAGCGTGCAGCAGGGGGTTCTCGGCGTCGGACGTCGGGGACGTGGGACGCAGGTCCACGAGGTCGACGGAGGTCACCGCGTCGGGCAGTGGGAACGCGGGGTACTGACGGTCCCGCAGCAGGGAGACCACCTCCACCTGGTGGCGTTCGTCCAGGGCGGCCGCCAGGTTCACGGTGCTCTTGATGACGCCGCCGATGGCGTAGCGGTTGTGGATCAGGAAGACGATCTTCAAGGGGCTCTTCGCTTGTCGTGTGGTGTCGTGCTCGTGCCGCTCTCGGGCCGCGAGGGGATGACGGGGAAGTCCGGAGGCGGTCAGTCGAGGATGTTGCTCGCTCCGGCGGGTTTGTGACGTCCGATGTGCAGGCAGGGGCGGTCGGTGGCGCAGCCCTGCCAGTCCCCTTGCCGGTGGAGCCAGTTGCCCGGGGGGACGGCGAGGACCTCGAACGGCAGGTGGGCGGGGCGGGAGGTTCCGCCGTCCGCCACCGCGGTGAACGTGATCGTGTGCCGGCCCGGTTGCCAGTCGTGCGGCAGCCGGAAGCGCCAGGAGCCGTCCGTGAGTTCCGCCTGTCCCAGCCACCGCCCGGCGCCCTGCACGGCCACGGACCGGACGCCGGGCGCAACGGTGCCCTTGAAGACGGGACCCGGTCCGTTGAGCGAGCCGGCCTGGGGAGCACTGACCTCGGGGGCGGGGACGCGCGCGACCACCTCGAACCGCAACGGGGCGGGCGCCGAGCGGCCTCGTGGTGACACGGCCACGACGCTGACTTCGTGGTGGCCTTCTTCCCAGGTCACGGTCCGGCGCCATTGCCATCTGCCCGTGGCGCCCACGCCGGCGACGCCCAGGAAGGCGTCGCCCTGGGTCAGGAGGACGTGACCGGTCCCGGGCTCGGCCGTCCCGGTGAACCGCTGGGTGGGGTGGCCCGACCCGCCGCCACGAGGGGTCAGCACCACCGGCGGCGGCAGGCGGACCGGCGGGACCGGGTCGCGCGACGGCCGGCCCTCCGGCGCCGCTAGCGGCCGCGCCATGGGCTCCGGGAACGGGCGCTGGCTGACGTCGGCGGCGCGGGAGACCAGTCCGAGCTCGTACAGGCCGTCCACGGCGAGCCGGGCCACGGCACGCGCTCCCTGCCGGTTGAGGTGCAGGGTGTCGATGATGCCGTCGGGGTGGTCCTCGCAGTACCCGGCGTCGAACCAGCGGTAGTAGCCGCGGGCCCGCTCCGGCCCGCAGCCCGCCAGCAGGCCGGTGGTCAGGACTTCCAGGTCGAGCAGGGCGACGCCGCGGTCCGCCGCGACCCGCCTGGTGTGTTCCGAGTAGCCGCCGACCGGCTGCCGGACGGCACCGTCGGGGTCGAACAGGTGCCGTGCGACCTGGGTGGCGAGCACGGGTGTGAGGTCCCGGTCGCGCAGTACGTCGACGTACAGGTTCAGGTAGGCGCGGAACTCCCGCGGCGTGCGGTAGAGGTCGGGCCGTGCCATGGCCTGTTCGCAGACCCCGAATCCGATCAGGAAGATGTCACCCGGGGCCGAGGCCTCCAGGACGGCGGGCAGCCGGTTGCGGAAGTACCAGTGCGTGGTGCAGCTGTCGCTGGCGGTGTTGACCACCTCGACTCCCTCGCCCACGAGTTCACCCAGGTGCTGGCCCCACCCGGACAGCACCTCGTTGCCCGCGCGGCGGCCGGCCGCGACGGAGTCGGCGGCGATCACCAGCCTCCGACGGCGCGCGGCGTACCGGCCGGGAGTGACTCTCCTCAGGATGCTCACGTGCTTCTCTCCCTCCGGGTGGCGTCCTGTTCGACCCCTCGATCCTTGGGCCCGCGCGCTGCGGCGCGCCTCCTCGGAGGTTGATCGGGGCGCGTCGAAGGATGGTGGTCGGGTGGCCGGGTGGCGGGCCGCCGGCCCGCGCGGTCCACCGGGCCGCAGCCGTCAACCTTTGTGTGTTTTGGTCCCCTTTTGCCGGGGCGCTCCGGATGGCGGCCTGCCTAGCGTGGCCGGTGGTTCCGGCCCGACCGCACGGCGTTGCGGTGCCCGTCCGGCCGGACCGTCGCCCCTGTGCCCGTCCACGGAAACCATGATGATCACCTCGCTCCTCACCTCCTTCCTGCGCGGCGGGTCCCTGGCCCAACGCGCCGCGGCCGTCACTCTGCTCGCCGGTCCTCCCGCCCTGCTGGCGGCAGCCCTCGCGGCGCGACCGGTCGGATTCGGCTGCGCCCTGGTCCTGGTGTGCCTCGCCGAACGGTTCCTCGAACAGGTCCGCGGGCGGCAGCTGGCGGTGCTGCGCAAGGCGCGCCTGGGCCTGGGCGTCCGGGCCCTGCTGCGGCATCTGCTGGCCGTCCTGCTGGCGGTCAGGGCGGGCTGCCCCACCTCGGTGGTGGTGTCCGCGGCCACCTTGTCCGCCGCGCTGCCCGCCGCGCAGTCGGCCCACGAGGTCATGGCCCGGGTCCTGCGGGAGCGGGCCAGGACGCCGGTCGTGGTGCGCGACGGGGAGGACCGGGTCCCGGATCCGGGAGCGGACCTCGGCGGGGCCTGCCGCCGGATCGACCGCGCCGGCCTCCCGGCCCTGGCCGGACTCACACTGGCCGCCTCGACCGGCACGGCCCTGCCCGCGTACGCCGGTATCGCCCTGAGCGCGCTCGAGGCGGCGTTGTGCCTGGCGAGGACGGCACGGCGGGTCGCCCGCAGCTCGCCCGCCTGTCGCACGACGGCCATGGAGGACACGAACCGGTGGCTCGCCGCACGGGCGCCGACCGTGGTGCTGTACTTCTCCGGTTCGAAGCGGTCCGGGTACCAGGTGGACATGTGGCTGCGCGCGGTCGAACGACTGGACGAGCCGGCCGTGGTCCTGCTGCGCGAGCGGGCGGTCCTCGAGCGACTGGCCCCGACCTCGCTGCCGGTGCTGTGCGTGCCCGCCGCGGTGGACGTGATGGCCCTGGACCTGTCGTCCGTGCGCGTCGGGCTGTACGTGTCCAACGTGGGCAGGAACATCCACCTGTTGCGGGTCCCGACGCTCAAGCACGCCTTCGTCGGGCACGGCGACAGCGACAAGGCCGCCAGCTCCAACCCGTACGCCAAGGTCTACGACGAGGTGTGGGTGGCCGGGCCGGCCGGGCGCGAGCGCTACCGCAGCGCGGACGTCGGCGTCGAGGACCACCGTGTCGTGGAGATCGGCCGTCCCCAACTCGCCGGTGTCCGCTGCGACGCGCCGGGCGGGCCCGACGCCCTCACCACCGTCCTGTACGCCCCCACCTGGGAGGGCTGGGCCGACGGGCCCGGCGGCATCCCCCTCGTGGTCGCCGGGGAGGCCGTGGTGCGCCGCCTGCTGGCGATGGAGCCGCCGGTGCGGGTCCTCTACCGACCGCATCCGCTGACCGGGACGCGGTCGAAGCGGGCGGCGGAGGCGCACCGCAGGGTGGCGGCCCTGCTGGCGGCCTCGGACCCGGACACCGCGGAACCCGACCGGCGCTCCGCCCACCGGGTGGTGACCGGCCCGGACGCGCCCGACCTGTACGCGTGCTTCAACGAGGCGCACGCGCTGGTGTCCGACATCTCCAGCGTGGTCCCGGACTTCCTGGCGAGCGGCAAACCGTACGCGGTCGTGGACGTCACGGCCGGCGTCGACGCCACCACGTTCGCCGACGTCACCGCAGCCGACGCGGCACCTGCCGACACCTTGCGCGCGCGACACGTCACGGCCTCGGCCGGATACTCCGTACTGCCCGACGGCCGGGGCCTGGAGGAGCTTGTCGCCGCCGTCCGTGACCCGGGCGCCGACCGGCTGGCCGGAGCCCGTCGGCGGCTGCGCACACACCTCTTCGGCACGGCGGGCGGAGACCCCCAGGACCGGTTCGGGGCGGCCGTGCGGCGGCTGGCGGAGCAGGCGGAGCGGCGCAACCGCCGCCAAGAGGGCCGCCCGTCACCGGCCCCCGCCCCGGGCCCGGCCGGTCACGCCCCGTCGGACTGCACGCCGCTGCCCGGCCCGGACCACCGGACGAGCCCCACCTCGTAGGAGAGCAGCGCCGCCTGCGTGCGGTTGTCCAGGTCGAACCGGGCCAGCACCCGCGACACATAGGTCTTCACGCTGGTGACGGAGAGGTGGAGCTGGGCGGCGATCTGCTGGTTGGTCAGCCCCTCGCCCACGAGACTGAGGACGTTGCGTTCGCTGGCGCTGAGGGCGTCCAGCTTCTCCCGGACACCCGGGTGGTAGAACTGCGGGCCGGTGTGCCGCGCCTTGCCCAGCAGCTTGGCCATGATCGGGGCGGAGAGCGCGGTGCCTCCGGAGGCGACGGTGCGGACCGCCGCGGTGATCTCCTCGGCCGGGACGTCCTTGAGCACGAAGCCGGATGCCCCGGCGGCGAGGGCGCGCATCACGTGGTCGTCGGTGTCGAACGTGGTCAGCACCAGCACTCTCGGGGGCTCGGGGACCCGCAGCAGTTGCACGGTGGCGTCGACCCCGTCGACACGCGGCATGTGGAGGTCCATCAGGACCACGTCGGGCATGTGCTTGCGGGCCTCGCTGACGGCTTCCGCGCCGTCGTGCGCTTCGGCGACGACGGTGATGCCGCCGGCCGCCTCCAGCACCGCACGCAGACCGGACCGGATGAGCTCCTGGTCGTCCACGATCACCACACGAATCGACACCGTCGCCCCAACTCCTCGCCGGAAGTAGCCCGAATCACCTGAATCACCTGAATCACCCCGGACATTACCGGCATCGGCGGCGCATCCCGACACCCGCCGACCTCTGCAGCGACCGCCACCAAGATCGTCTTCTTCTGTCGGTGCGGGGTCATCGTTCAGCCGGGGGCGGCCGGGCTCCCGCGCTGTCAGGGTGATCGTCCGCACCCGCGCCCCCTCCGACGAAACGAGTCCCGAGTGCAGACCTCCCCACCCCACGCGGACCGCGCAGCGGGACGGATCCCGTGACCGTCACCAGCGCCCGCGGCCGGCGCGCCCTGCGGTGGAAGCGGCGCTTCAAGGTGCGCCGGCTGCGCGGGATGGCGGCCGCCGCCGCCCTCGCCGCCGGCTTCGGCCTCATGACCGCCGGTGCACTGACCGGCGCGGCAGTGCCGTTCACGGCCGCGGCGTTCCTCTCGTACGCCACCGATCTCTACCTGCACCGCACCGACCCGGCCCTGATGCGGTTGCTGGGGCAGCGGCGGGCCGGGGTCACGGTCCGGGTGACCGCCCGGCTCGCCCTGCTGGTCCCCCTGCTGATCGCCGTGCCGTACGCCTCTGCGGACCAGTGCCGGGCCGCGGTCCTGGGGGCGCTGTCGCTCGCCACCGGCATCGCCCTGTTCACGGCCCTGACCGCGGCGGTACGACGCCGGCGGCGGCTGCCCTTCGCCACCCGCAACATCGACCTCGCCCGCCTCAAGGTCTCGCGCACCCCTTCCCGGTGGCTCACCGGCTGGCCCGGGCAGCGTCTGCTCCACCACGAGGCCGTCATCTGGCTCGGACTGGCCGGGACCGTCGCGACCCGGCGCTTCGCATGGGTCGCCCTCGCCATGGCGGCCTCGGGCGGCGCCATGGCCGTCGCCCTCGTGCTCCTCGCCGTCACCCTGCGCCGGACCCGCCGCGGGACCCGGGCAGAACACTCCCTGCACAAGGTCAGCGCCTGGATCGGCCGCTACCGCCCCAGTGTCGTCCTGTACTTCAGCGGCTCACGCGACTCCGCCTACCAGCTCGACATGTGGCTCGAGCCTCTTGCGGCACTCCCGGACGCGCGCCCCCTGGTCCTGCTGCGCGAACGGCACC